>JBDNBC010000161.1:0-5964 GCA_039768115.1 Oceanococcaceae bacterium | reverse complement strand
GTCGCCGACCACGTTCATGCCATCCATCAGCGGCCCTTCGATGACCTCCAGCGGCTGCCCGCCGCGCGCGGCGATCTCCAGGCGGATTTCCTCGGTGTCGTCGACCACGAACTGATCGATGCCCTTGACCAGCGCGTGGGTGATGCGCTCGGCCACCGGCTTTTCGCGCCAGGCCATGTTGTCGATGACCTTCTCGCTGGCGGCCTGGCCGCGATACTTCTCGGCCACCTCCAGCAGGCGCTCGGTGCCGTCCTTGCGGCGGTTGAGCACCACATCTTCAACGGCTTCGCGCAGCTCGGCGTCCAGATCGTCATACACCGCCAGCTGGCCGGCGTTGACGATGCCCATGTCCATGCCGGCGCGGATCGCGTGGTACAGGAACACCGAGTGGATGGCCTGGCGTACCGGCTCGTTGCCGCGAAACGAGAAGCTGACGTTGGATACGCCGCCGGAGATATGACAGCCGGGGCAGGTTTTGCGGATGTCCGCCGTGGCCTCGATGAAGTCCACCGCGTAATTATTGTGTTCCTCGATGCCGGTGGCGATGGCGAAGATGTTCGGGTCGAAGATGATGTCTTCGGCCGGAAAGCCATTTTCGGTCAGCAGCTTGTAGCTGCGCTGGCAGATCTCGACCTTGCGCGCTTTGGTGTCGGCCTGGCCCTGCTCATCGAAGGCCATCACGACCACAGCGGCGCCATAGCGGCGGATCAGCCGCGCCTGTTGCAGGAAGGATTCTTCGCCTTCCTTCAACGAGATCGAATTGACGATGCCCTTGCCCTGCACGCACTGCAGCCCGGCCTCGATCACCTCCCATTTGGAGGAGTCGATCATGATCGGCACCCGGGCGATGTCCGGCTCGGCCGAGAGCAGATTCAGAAAGCGCACCATCGCCGCCTTCGAATCGAGCATGCCCTCGTCCATGTTCACGTCGATGACCTGCGCACCGGCCTCGACCTGCTGCTTGGCCACGTCCAGCGCGGTGTCGTAGTCGCCGTCCTTGATCAGCTTGCGAAAGCGTGCCGAGCCGGTGACGTTGGTACGTTCACCGACGTTGACGAAGGTGGCGGTGGTGGGCGTACTCATGATGAGAGTGTTTCCACAGATGGGCACAGATATTCACAGATGGTCATAGGACGAGGCGCTTGTATTGCAGGCGTGGGCTGCCGAAATTCAGCAGCAGGCCTTTGTGGATTCGGGTGGCTTTCAGGTAGTGAAGGAGTTGGGCGTCGGCGGCTGGGCCCAAAGCCGGGGTGGCTTTGAGTTCGAGCAAGAGACGCTCCGCACAGAGATAGTCCGCACGGAAAACGCTGGGTAAAAGGTGGTCGCGGTAGCGAACCCGTACGGACGCTTCGCGCTCATAGGGGATGGCCCGCGCGCGCAGCTCAATCTCCAGCGCATCCCCGTAAATCGATTCCAAAAATCCCGGCCCCAACTCCCCATGCACCGCCATGGCCGCCCCAATAACGGCATAAGTCTGTGGGTCGCGTCCCCCCATTTCCATCTGTGAAAATCTGTGCCCATCTGTGGAAACCTCTTAAGCAGGTACGACAAAGGGCTCCAAACCGGACAGTCGCAGCGCCGGTTTGAGGGTGGGGGGTTTGCGCGGTGGCAGGCCGTCGACGGCTTTCGCGATCGCGGCGATGTGCTCGGGTGAGGTGCCGCAGCAGCCGCCGACGATGTTCAGCAGCCCGCTTTGCGCCCATTCGCGGATCTGCGCGGCCATCTCGTCGGGGCCGAGGTCGTACTCGCCAAATTCGTTGGGCAGGCCGGCATTGGGATGCGCGGACACGGCGCATTCAGCGATGCGCGACAGCTCGCCCACATACGCGCGCAATTTGTCCGGCCCCAGCGCGCAATTCAGGCCGAAGCTGAGCGGCTGGGCGTGGCGCAGCGAGTGATAAAAGGCCTCGGTGGTCTGTCCGGTCAGCGTGCGGCCGGAGTCATCGGTAATGGTGCCGGAGATCATCACCGGCAGGCGCGGATGTTCGTCAAACCACTGGCTGATCGAAAACAGCGCGGCTTTCGCGTTCAGCGTGTCGAAGATGGTTTCGACCAGCAGGATGTCGGCCCCGCCATCGACCAGACCGCGGATGGCTTCGTGGTAGGTCTCAACCAGTTCGGCAAAGGAAATGTTGCGGTGGCCGGGGTCATTCACATCCGGCGAGATCGAGGCCGTGCGGTTGGTTGGGCCGAGCACCCCGGCGACGAAGCGCGGGCGCTCCGGCGTGGCCACGGCATCGCAGGCCTCGCGCGCCAGTTTGGCGGACTCGAAGTTCAGCTCGTAGACCAGCTCTTCCATGCCGTAATCGGCCTGCGCGACCGCCGTGCTGTTGAAGGTGTTGGTTTCGAGGATGTCCGCCCCGGCTTCGAGGTAGGCCACATGGATGCCGCGAATGATGTCCGGCTGGGTCAGCGAGAGCAGATCGTTGTTGCCCTTGAGGTCCTGCCCCCAGTCGGCAAAGCGGGTGCCGCGGTACTCGGCCTCACCCAGGTTGTGCTGCTGAATTTGCGTGCCCATCGCGCCATCCAGGATCAGAATGCGCTGGGCCAGGGCCTGGCCCAATGCGTTGACCTGAGCTTTGGCCTGGTCCGTTGTAGAACGGGAATGAGAAGTTGTCACAGCATGTTTTCCGGGCGGGATGAGTGGACATACGGGGCGCGGGGGCCGGGCGCAATGGCACAACGCCCGACGTTATCCGCCTATCCGGATAGACAGATGATACAGCCTCGATCCGCCGATGACCAAAGGACCCGCCGGTTCAGCCCGCCGTGGAGGCGCGGTATAATCGTGACATCATTTGCTGGCACGGTTGTGTTTCACGCTACCGGCCGTAATCCTGAGCGGTTGGCGATATCGCCAACCTAGCCAAATTCCAAGGAGAGTTCCATGAGTGGTCAGCGCAAATGGCGTTGTCTGGTGTGTGATTTTGTTTACGAAGAAGCGCTGGGCATGCCCGATGAAGGCATTCCTCCCGGAACTTCGTGGGATGACGTGCCTGACGACTGGACCTGCCCGGATTGCGGTGCGCCCAAATCCGACTTTGAAATGGCGGAATTTTGAGCGGGCTGGTCATTATTGGCACCGGTCATGCGGGGCTGACGCTGGCCCGTGAGTGGCGCAAACGGGATCCGGACACGGCCCTGACGCTGGTTACTGCGGATGACGGCGCGGCCTATTACAAGCCGAATTTGTCGAAGGCACTGGCATCCGGCAAGACAGCCGATGAGCTGATTACCGCGGCGCCGGACAAGGTGGCAGCGGACTACGCGGCCGAGTTGATCACCGGAGTGCAGGTCACCGCGCTCGACCCGGCAGCGAAGCAGATCACGCTGAATGACGGGCGCCATCAGGCATATGCTCAGCTGGTATTCGCCAACGGGGCGTCCTGCCGTCACATTCCGGTTCAGGGCGATGCCGCCGACACGGTACTGCACGTCAACAACCGGCTTGACTACCAACGTTTTCGGCAGCAGCTGCCGGACGGTGGTCATGTCGTGATCATCGGCGCAGGCCTGATCGGCTGCGAATACGCCAATGATCTGGTGGCGCAGGGCTATGACGCCACGCTGGTTGATCCGCTGGCGTGGCCGCTCGGGATGCTGCTGCCGGAGACCGTGGCGCGTAGCCTGGAACAAGCCCTGACCAACGCCGGAGCGCAGTTCCGGCTGGGTCAGACCGTCAGCCGGGTCGATCACGCGGGCGCGCAGTATCAGGTCACACTGGACGACGGTGCGACGATCAGCGCGGATCTGGTGCTGTCCGCCGTCGGTTTGGTGCCGAATACGGCCGTGGCCAAAGAGGCCGGACTGGCCACGGGCCGAGGCATTAAGGTCAACCCGCGGATGGAAACCTCGGCCGCCGACGTTTATGCCCTGGGGGATGTGGCCGAAGTGGGAGGGCATGTGTTGCCTTACGTGCTGCCGATCACCAACTGCGCCCGCGCGCTGGCGGCCACCCTGGCCGGCGAGCCCACGGCGGTGCAGTGGCCGGCCATGCCGGTCATGGTCAAGACGCCGGTACTGCCGACCGTGGTTTGCCCGCCGCCGGCACGGGCCGCGGGCGAGTGGCAGATGGAGGGTGGGGCCCCCGACTGGGTCGCGCGCTTTGTGGGCGGTGACGGGACGTTACTGGGATTCGCCCTTACTGGCGCCGCCACACGCGAACGTGGCCGTCTGGCGGGAGAAACGCGCCCGCCGCAGTTTGCGGACTGAGCCGACGGCCAAAAAAAAGCCCGCATGAAGCGGGCTTTTTTGTGACCAGTGCCGGGCTCAATATTTGACCGTCTTCAGCGGGCCTTTCTGCCGCGCGTAGAACGCCGCCAGATCCGCGATGTCCTCGTCGCTGAGGTTGGCCGCCATCGGCGCCATCACCGCATTTTTGCGACTCCCGTCGCGGTACTGCTTGAGTGATTGCACCAGATACGTTTCGTGCTGGCCGGCGAGGGTCGGGAAGGTCGGCGCACTGCTGACCCCATCGGCACCATGACAGGCCGCACAGGTGGCGGATTTTTCCTTCCCGGCGATCGGGTCACCGGCCGCCACGGCGAGGGGCAGCAGGGTGGCGGCAAGCAGTACAGAAGCGCGATAGCTCATGCGAAGAGAGTCCTTGGTGCGAATCATTGGCCGGCCTGCGCCAGAAATGCCGCGATATCGGCGATGTCTTCATCGCTGAGGCTGGCGGCTTGCGAAATCATCGTCGGGTGGTTGCGCTCACGGCTACGGTACGCCTTGAGGGCGGCTTCCAGATAGGCGGCGTGCTGTCCGGCTACCCGCGGGACGTCGTAGGTGGGATAAGCGTTGGTGTAGCTTTCGATGCCGTGACAACCCATACAGGTGTCGAATTTGACCTTGCCGGCCTCGACATCAGCAGCCGACGCCGCTGCAGACGCACCGGCCAGAAGGAAAAAGGCAATTGCGCGCATTCGGGGGGCAGCCTTGTCAACAGGAAATTAGCCGCGAATTTTCGCAACCCCGGCGCCGTGCGTCAATGCGCGCGGTCGGGCCTGAAGTTCTGGTCGGCGCGCGGGTATAGTCCCGCCATGAATCACGCGGACGCTTCAGACGGGCGATCGGCGCCACTCACGCTGGCCGCCGTGGACCTGGGTTCAAACAGTTTTCACATGGTGGTCATGCGCCAGTCGGAGGCCGGGCTACAGGTAGTGGACCGGGTTCGTGAGCCCATTCGGCTGGCATCGGGCCTGCAGAAAGACAAGACCCTGGATGCGGAAACCCGACAGCGCGCGCTCGAGTGCCTCAGTCGGTTCGGGCAGATTCTGCGCGGTATTCCTGTGCAGCAGATTCGGGTGGTGGGCACCAATACCCTGCGGCGGATGCGCCAGTCATCGAGCTTTTTGCGCGATGCGGAGGCGGCGCTCGGCCGCCCGGTCGAAGTCATCAGCGGCGTCGAAGAGGCACGGTTGATCTACACCGGCGTTGTGCACGGGCTGGCCGAGGATGCCGAGCGACGGCTGGTCGTAGATATTGGCGGCGGCAGCACCGAGCTGATCATCGGCAAGGGTGGCCAGCCGCGGTTGATGGAAAGCGTGCACATGGGCTGCGTGTCGTTCACTCAGCGCTTTTTCGGCGACGGCAAGATCACCGCGGACCGGCTGCTCAAGGCGCGTCGGGCCGCGGCTGCCGAGATCGACTTCCTAGAGCGCGGGTATCGCGCGATGGGCTGGGAGCGCGCCATCGGGTCATCCGGCAGTGTGCGCTCGGTGTGGCGCGTCGCCGCGGACCTGGGCTGCGGTGACGACCACATCAGCCCGGCGGGCATTGAGGCCGTGCACAAGGCCTTGCGCGGTATCGGCAAAATCAAGGACATCCGCTTTGAAGGGTTGCGAGAGGACCGACGCGCGGTTTTCCCGGGCTCTTTCGCCGTCCTCGCCGGGGTGTTCGATGCGCTGGGTGTGACCCACATGGATGTGTCGGACCGGGCCCTGCGCGAGGGCGCTATTTACGACC
>JBDNBC010000160.1:0-4122 GCA_039768115.1 Oceanococcaceae bacterium | reverse complement strand
CGGGCGCCGCGGTGTCGGGCGGGATTGACTACGCGTCGGAATCGGGCTTTTACGTCGGCACTTGGGCGTCGACGATTGACTTTGCGCCTGTTGCGGGCTCGGCCGAGATCGACCTCTATGCCGGTTTTGGCGGGGAGGCCGGCGGCATGGCATACGACTTGGGCCTGATCTACTACTGGTATCCCGAAGAAGATGAAGATGCGGCGATTGCCGGTGTTCCGGGGCCCGATCCGTCACTCAACACCATCGAGCTTTACGGCAGCTTGGGCTTTGGTCCCGTGACGCTCGGTGGATACTTCGCGCCCGATACCTATTTCGGGATCGACGAATCTGCGTACGGAATTAACGTGGGCCTGTCGGTTCCGGTTTCAGAAAAGCTGAGTTTTGATGCATTCGTGGGCCACAACGGTGGCAAGGGTAACGAAGCGCTGAATGGTGGCGATGCGTACCTCGATTTCAGCGTCGGACTGTCGGCGGAGTCTGAAGCGGGTCTCTCGTTCGGTCTGGCATTGGTTGCCACCGACATCGACGATGACGACATCAAGCCAGTTGTGAGCGGTGGTTACTCGTTTTAATTAATCGGCAAGCAAGCCAGTACGGAGCCGCCTTCGGGCGGCTCTTTTTTTGGGTCAGGGCGCCCGGTATCTCAAGGCTTCGGCGATATGGGTTGCCGTCACCTGCCGGTCGCCGGCCAGGTCGGCAATGCTGCGGCCGACCTTGATGACGCGGTGCAGTCCGCGGGCGGTGAGGCCCAGTTGTTCGACGGCCCGTTGCAGCAGTGCGCGGCAGGCCGTGTCCAGGGGCACATGCTGGTCGATCTCGCGGGTGCTCATGGCGGCATTGGATTTGCCCTGTCGTGCGAGCTGGCGATCTCGGGCTGCCGTGGTGCGTTGTTGCACCACACTGGTGCGTTCGGCATCCCGGGGGGCCGCGTCCAGCAGGGCGGTTTCATCCACCCTGGGGACGGTGATATGCAGGTCGATCCGGTCGAGCAGCGGTCCCGACAGCCGACCCTGGTACCGACTGACCTGGTCGGGCATGCAGCGGCATTGGCCGCGCGGGTCGCCCAAGTGGCCGCAGGGGCAGGGGTTCATGGCCGCCACCAGTTGAAACTGCGCCGGAAAGCGCACCTTGCGCGCCGCGCGGGAAATGTCGATCACCCCTGATTCCAGTGGCTCACGCAGCACGTCGAGGACCGCGCGGGGAAATTCGGGTAGCTCATCGAGGAACAGCACACCATGGTGGGCCAGGGTGATTTCGCCGGGGCGTGGTTGGGCGCCGCCGCCGACCAGCGCCACGCCAGAGGCGGTGTGGTGGGGCGCCCGATAAGGCCGTTGGCCCCAGAGCCGGGCATCGAAGCCTTCATGACTGATGGAGCGGATGCTGGCCACCGACAGCGCCTCGGCCTCGGTCAGCGGCGGCAACAGGCCGGGCAATCGCGCCGCGAGCATCGACTTGCCGGCGCCGGGCGGGCCGATCAGGCGCAGCGAGTGGCCGCCCGCGGCGGCAATTTCCAGCGCGCGCTTGGCCTGGTGTTGACCGCGCACGTCGGCAAGGTCGGCGGCGTCAATCTGCGAGGCCGGGACCGGCGCGGGGGTGTCGGCGCGCGTGAGCGTGCCCTGATGGAGTGCGGCCACCAATGCACTTAAATGGTGCATCGGATACAGGGCGGCGGCGCGGCACAGGCGCGCTTCGGCCAGGTTGGCCGCCGGCAGGATCAAGCCCCTTCCCGATTCAGTCGCCTGCAGCGCGGCGGGCAGGGCCCCCGGCACCGGGCGGATCTCGCCCGACAGCGACAGCTCGCCCAGCACTTCCAGGTCGTCAAGGCACCCGGCAGGCAGCGCCTGTTGCGCCAGCAGGATGCCGAGGGCAATGGGCAGATCGAAGCGCCCGCCGAACTTGGGCAGGTCGGCAGGGGCCAGGTTGATGGTGATGCGCTGCTGCGGAAAGCTGAAACCGCTCACCGTGAGCGCGGCGCGAACCCGGTCTTTGGCCTCGCGAACGGCGGCCTCGGGCAATCCGACGATGTTGAGCGCCGGCAGCCCGTTGCCAAGGTGCACTTCAACCACAACTTCATCCGCCACCAGACCGTTTTGCGCACGGGCACGGACGGTGGCAAGGCTCATCTGCGCGCTAGCGGCGGGTCGCCTGGCGCTGTTCCACGCTGGCGAGGCGGGCTTCCAGTGCCTTGAGCCGGGCCTGGGTGCGGGCCAGCAGTTCGGCCTGAACCTCGAAACGCTCGCGGGTGACCAGGTCGAGCTTTTCCAGATGCGCGCCGAGCATGACCCGGAAGTTGTCCTGCAACTCGCGGCGCAGCTGGCTCATGCCGGGCGGCAGGGCCTGCGCGAGGCGGTCGGCGAGCGCATCGAGGGAGCGTGGATCGAGCATGGCTGAAGTGTAGCGCGGCCTCGCGACCGTTCGCTGGATCGCTGTGCTGGGCTGTTTGGCACGGTCCCTGCTTGTGTCCCTGCGGAATCCGGGAACAGGCTGCCTGGATCTCAACCAACAACATCGCTACCAGGAGTGATTTCGATGAAATTGATCGCAGCCATCATCAAGCCTTTCAAGCTGGACGAGGTGCGTGAAGCGCTCTCGGACATCGGGGTCGCCGGGATTACGGTTACCGAAGTGAAAGGGTTTGGGCGGCAAAAGGGGCACACCGAGCTGTACCGCGGTGCGGAGTACGTCGTTGATTTTCTGCCGAAGGTGAAGGTGGAAGTCGGCGTGGATGACGACAAGGTGGAATCGGCCATCGACGCCATTACCAAGGCCGCGCACACAGGGAAGATCGGCGACGGGAAGATTTTCGTCACCGCCATCGAGCAGGCCATTCGCATTCGTACCGGCGAAACCGGCGACGACGCACTTTGACATCCAAGGAGAGAACACGATGAATCGTTCTGTTATGAAATGGCTGATGCTGGCCGTCGGGGCGGGGGCCGCATTCGGGGTCTCAGCGCAGGAGGCGGAGGTCATGGTCGAGACCGCCGCCGAAGTGGCATCGGGGATCAGCACCGCTGAACTCGCTTATGCGCTGGACACCTTCTACTTTCTGGTGTCGGGTGCCTTCGTGATGTGGATGGCCGCAGGTTTCTCGATGCTTGAAGCGGGCCTCGTCCGTTCCAAGAACACGGTCGAAATCCTCACCAAGAACGTCGCACTGTTCGCGACGGCCTGCATCATGTATCTGCTGATCGGCTACAACTTCATGTACACCGAAGCGGGCATGTACTTCCCCGGTCTGGATCTCATCCTGTCGATGGAAGACCACGCGGCAGATGTCGTCAACGCCGGTGGCGAAGACGCGCCGTACTACTCAAGCCTGTCGGACTTCTTCTTCCAGGTGGTGTTCGTGGCAACGGCCATGTCCATCGTCTCGGGCGCGGTGGCCGAGCGCATGAAGCTGTGGGCATTTCTTGGCTTCGCCGTGATCATGACCGGGTTCATCTACCCGATTCAGGGCATGTGGAGCTGGGGCGGCGGCTTCCTGGGTGAAACCTTCGGATACTCCGACTATGCGGGCTCCGGCATCGTGCACCTCTGTGGCGCGGCTGCGGCACTGGCGCTGGTGATTCTCGTCGGTCCTCGCAAGGGCAAGTACGCTGCCGATGGCCGGGTCAACCCGATTCCCGGGGCCAACCTTCCGCTGGCGGCGCTGGGCATGTTTATTCTGTGGATGGGCTGGTTCGGCTTTAACGGCGGTTCGGAGCTGGCGGTGGCCAGCGTCGATTCGGCCAACAACGTGGCGCGTGTGTTCGTCAACACCAACATGGCGGCCAGCGGTGGCTTGCTGGCGGCGCTGTTGATGGCGAAATTCCGCTTCGGCAAGGCGGACCTCACCATGGCAATCAACGGCGCGCTGGCCGGTCTGGTGGCGATTACGGCCGATCCGCTGTCACCGTCGGCCGGGCTCGCAACGCTGATCGGTGTGGTGGGCGGCGTGCTGGTGTTCGTCTCCATCCTGTTCCTCGACAAGCTGAAGATCGACGATCCGGTGGGGGCCATTTCGGTGCACGGCACGGTCGGCATCTGGGGCGTGCTTGCGGTGCTGCTGGCCAATGGCGACGCAACCTTCACCGGCCAGCTGGTCGGCATTGCGGTGATCTTCGGCTGGACCTTCGG
>JBDNBC010000159.1:0-5080 GCA_039768115.1 Oceanococcaceae bacterium | reverse complement strand
GGTGACCCGCTCGATGTCCTTGACCCGCTCCGCTTCCTCGACGGAAAAATGCGTGAACACATTTTCGAGGGCCTGCGTCGTGCTGGGGTCAAACGCGGGCACTTCGGGAATGGCGGCTTCGGCGGCCAGCGCCTGTAACCAGCGGATTTCGACCAACAGTCGAAATCGGATCAGACCGTACTCTGAAAACAGTGCGCGCAGGGGCGCCGTTTTCGCTGCGTAGCGGCCATCAATCGGGGATACAGCAGTGAGGGACGTCAAGTGCACGGCGGATGGCTGTCGAAAGGGGCGCACAGGATACCCAAGCGGGCCAGCGATGGGCCGGAACGGGGGAAATGAGCCGCCCTGACGTCGGCATCTCGTCTCGCTACACTGCGCGCCTGCTTTGCTCACCACGATTGCATGCGCATGCCCTTTCGGATGCTGGCCATGGCCGGCTTTCTCGCTCCCACGCTGGCCATGGCCTTTGCGCTGTATTTGCAATATGGCCAGGGTCTGGAGCCCTGTCCGCTGTGTATTTTCCAACGCATCGCCATGATGGCTGTCGCTGTTGTCTGGCTGGCGGCCCTGGTTCATGGACCGCGCGGCGGTGGGCGCTGGGTCTACTCCGGTCTGGCCAGTCTGGCCGCGCTAGCTGGTGCGGGCATTGCCGGGCGGCATGTCTGGTTGCAGAACCTGCCGGAGGATCAGGTCCCGTCCTGCGGTCCGTCACTGGATTATCTGCTTGATATTTCGCCCTTGCGCGAGGTGATCGCCACCGTGCTGCGCGGCGATGGCAACTGCGCCGTCATTGAAGGGGCTTTTCTTGGTATCAGTATTCCGGGCTGGACGCTGATTGCTTTTGCCGGACTGCTCGTCGCCAGCATGTTTGTACCCCTACTTTCCCGAACGGAGTCTTCACCATGACCCTGGCCACCACCGATATTTCTGACAACCACCCGGAGGCGCAGGTCGCGGCGCCAATTTTTCAGCATTTTGGCGGGCGAATCCGCTTTTCCGGGCCGGTCAAGATTCTGAAGGTATACGAGGACAACAGCCTGGTGCGCGAGCAGCTCGAGGAGCCGGGGAAGGGCCGGGTGCTGGTCGTTGATGGTGGCGAATCACTGCGCTGTGCGTTGGTTGGCGGCAACCTCGGCGAACTGGGCATCAAGAACAACTGGTCGGGGATTCTGGTGTATGGCTGCGTCCGCGACAGTGCCGAACTCGCCGAGCAGGACATTGGCATTCTCGCGGTTGCCACGCACCCCAAGAAGAGCGTCAAACGCGGTGTCGGCGAGCAGGACCTTGAGGTGCGCTTTGCCGACCTGCGGCTGCGGCCTGGCATGTGGCTCTACGCCGATGAGGATGGCGTCGTGGTCACCGAGTCCGCCATCGCTGGCTGAGCGTCGCAACAGGGCGGGTCAAGGTCGCCAGCGGTACAGCTTGGCGCAGTCCTCTACGCTGAGCTGACGCCACTCACCGCAGGCCAGCGGCGCCAGTGTCAGCGGGCCTACACTGATGCGGACGAGCCGCAGCGTGGGCAGCCCGACATGGGCAGTCATGCGCCGGATCTGGCGGTTGCGGCCTTCTCGAATCGTGATGCGAATCCAGTGGGTGGGGATGTTCCGGCGCTCGCGGATCGGGGGATCCCGCGGCGGGAAATGGGCGCTCGGGTCCGGTGTGATGTCGGCCGGGAGCGTCGGTCCGTCCTTCAGTGACACGCCGGCGGCCAACTGGCGAAGCGCATCCGGATCGGGTTCCCCTTCAACCTGAACCGCGTAGGTTTTCGGCCACTTGCGCCGCGGGTGGCTGATACGGGCCTGCAGTCCGCCGTCGTTGGTCAGCACCAGCAAGCCTTCGCTGTCGCGATCGAGCCGGCCCGCCGGATAGACGTTCGGGGGCAAGGCGAACCGCGACAGGCCCGGGTGCGGCGGGGCATCCCGGAACTGGCTCAGCACCCCCCACGGCTTGTGCAGCAAGATGACTGTCGGAGGCCCGGATGAGCCCCGTGATGCCCGCGCGCTCGCGGAGGGCTTGCTGCGCAAGCTATAATTGACGGGATTTACATCGCCCTGCTGCACTGCAGTACGCGATGGGGGCGAGGGCCGCGTTTGCCGACCTCGCAATTTCGACTCGGACACAAGGACCTTCTTCGACCCGATGACGGTGACCAACGCAGCGGACAAGCCTACTGCGCCCGAGCCAACGGCGCACGGGGCACCGGGAGCGATTGCCGGTCCTGGCGTCAGGCCGCACCCGCGCTTGAAGGCCTTGCTGCGCCTGGCGGAGTCCGCTTGGGATGCGGCACCGGCGCCGATGGACGTGACCGATTCCCATTGGCAGATTGTCTGCCTGAATAGTGCCACGTGTCAGCGCAAGGTCGAGCTGATCCTCCCGCCTAATGTTCAGGCACTGGACAGCGCGCTGTCGTCCTCAGCCGACGGCCTGGTCGTCGATCTTGACGCGCTGCGCTACGCGACGCCGGGCGCGGTGGGGGCCGCCATCCGGCGTACGGCCGATTGGGCGGCAGCGAACCCCGCCATGGCCGTGTGGCTGCGCCTGCGCAGCGGCGTTGACGGTGATCGACCTCGCGGGCTGGCCGATGCGGTGGCGTATTTGCTGCAGCATGTTGAACCGCTGACAGCGGATGGTGCCGAGCCTCGGATTGGGGATAGCTCAGGCGCCGCGGGCCTGGAAATCGGTGGCATCTGCGACGCGGCAACTGCCCATCGCTGGGACTGCGCACTGCGTGAAGTCGAACGGGCACTGGGGATCGCGCAGGCGCAGGTGGCATTGACCATACGCATCGACAGCATGGCCGGACTGCTGGATCTAGATGGGGTATTGCATCCCTTACGCGAACGAACGGTAGCGCTGCGCCTGAGCATGGCGTCTGTACTCTGTGACCTGGCGCGGCAGGCATCGACCGAGAGCCAGGCCTGGCAACCGGCCCGGCAGGATGCGCTGCGCTTTGACTATCCGCTCGCCGATGCCCTTTCGAAAGCGTTTACTGTCGCCGCGCATCGCCGGGGGGCACTGGCGCTGAGTGGCATGTTGCCGGCACTGCCCGTTCGTGACGACCCGGACACGCACGCCGTGGCGGAGCAGAGCACTGCCGAGCTGACGCGTCAGCGCCTGCGCAATGGCCACGATGGCGTTGCCTTCGCCCATAGCGCGTGGATAACGGCCGTCGAGCCCGTGTTTGCAGACATGATGCCGACGCCCAATCAACTGGAGCGGCCGCTCGACTGGTCACTGACCGCCGCAGACCTGCAGGTCAGTGCGGCCGGCCCGGTGGATGAGGCCGGCCTGCGCAACAATGTGGGCATCGCCATTCAGGCCCTGGAGCAGGCCCGTCACGGCGTCGGCCGCTTCGCTCTCTACAATTTCATTGAGGACACCGTGTCGACCGCCCTGTGCTGGACTCAGCTATGGCATTGGGCGCGGACACCCGCCGCCCGGCTCGATAACGGCCCGCGTATCGACGCCGACTTTCTCGACGGCATCATTGAGGAAGAGCTGGACATCATTCGTCTGGAGCGCGAGGCGCGCCCCGTCGAAGACGATCAATCTGCCTGGGCTGCCGAGCAGCTGCGGCACATGGTGCGCCATCCGACCGCACCGCACCCGTTCCCCGTGGGAGAGCCTGGCTGATGGCTGGCGTCCCCAACTCTGGCCCATCAGGGCACGTGCCCGGCGCGCGGACATGCGCCGGGTGTATCACCCATTTGTCCCAAGGAAACCATCGCACATGACTCGCGAAGACCAAATCAAGGCCCTCGAGAAGGATTGGGCCGAAAACCCCCGCTGGAAAAACGTGAAGCGCGGTTACACCGCCGCCGATGTGGTACGTCTGCGCGGCAGCGTGCAGCCCGAGTACACGCTGGCTCGCCGCGGCGCCGAGCGCCTGTGGGATGCCGTCAACGGCAACTCAAAGAAGGGGTACGTCAACGCCTTCGGTGCCATCACTGCGGGTCAGGCCATGCAACAAGCCAAGGCCGGCCTTGAGGCCGTGTATCTTTCGGGCTGGCAGGTCGCGGCCGACGGCAACACCTCCGAAACCATGTATCCCGACCAGTCGCTGTATGCGTACGACTCGGTGCCAACCATGGTTCGCCGCATCAACAACACCTTCAAGCGTGCTGACGAGATTCAGTGGAAGAACATCGCTGACGGCAAAATGAAGGAAGCCGACGCGATCGACTACTTCCTGCCGATCGTGGCCGATGCCGAAGCCGGTTTTGGTGGCGTGCTGAACGCCTACGAACTGATGAAGAACATGATCGCCAACGGTGCGGCGGCCGCTCACTTTGAAGATCAGCTCGCAGCCGTGAAAAAGTGCGGCCACATGGGCGGCAAGGTGCTGGTGCCCACGCAGGAAGCCGTGCAGAAACTGATTGCTGCGCGTCTGGCGGCCGACGTGATGGGCGTGCCCAGCGTGGTGCTGGCCCGTACCGATGCCGAAGCCGCCAATTTGCTCACCTCGGACTTCGACGCCAACGACCAGCCGTTTGTCACCGGTGAGCGCACCGCTGAAGGCTTTTATCGCGTCAAGAACGGCCTCGAGCAGGCCATCAGCCGCGGTATCGCCTACGCGCCCTATGCCGACCTGGTGTGGTGTGAAACCGGCACGCCGGACATCGGCTTCGCTCGCGAATTTGCCCAGGCCGTGCAGGCTGCGCATCCGGGTACGCTGTTGTCCTACAACTGCTCGCCATCGTTCAACTGGAAGAAGAACCTGTCGGATTCGCAGATTGCGAGCTTCCAGGAAGATCTGTCCGCGCTGGGCTACAAGTTCCAGTTCATCACGCTGGCCGGCATCCACGTCAACTGGTACCGCACCTTCGACTTCGCCTACAACTACGCCCGCGGCGAAGGCATGAAGCACTACACCAACATGGTGCAGGAGCCGGAATTCGCGGCCCGCGAGCGCGGCTACACCTTTGTGTCGCACCAGCAGGAAGTCGGCGCCGGCTACTTCGACGACGTCACCACGGTGATCCAGGGCGGTCAGTCCTCGGTCAAGGCGCTGGAAGGCTCGACCGAAGAAGAGCAGTTCGATTGATCAGCACGGGTCACGTACGCGTGGCCTGAGCGAATG
>JBDNBC010000158.1:0-4034 GCA_039768115.1 Oceanococcaceae bacterium | reverse complement strand
GAACTGGCCACCATCGGGACGGTTGCCTTTCTGCGTGTAGATCTCGAACCCTGCGCCGCGCAGCCAGCGGATGGCGAGCTCTTCCAGCGCGTGACCGATGGCGAAGATGCGCAGCAGCTGGCCGGAAAAATCCTGACCCTCGTCCTTCGGCGTGTGGGTGAATTCAAACTGCAGTGCCCGCTCGCAGGCATGGCCAAGCCGCGAGCCGCCGAGATAAGCACGGGGCGTTCTTGCCGCATTCTCGGACGTCAGGGTCGCATCGATGGTCTCGTTGACGCGCTCGGCGAAGCTGGGCGTATGGTTGTAATCCAACGTCAAAACGGCACCTCCAACTGGCTGGCGATCTCGAACATCTCGGAGCGGAAGGCCTCGACGGTGATGACGATCAGCTGTTGCATGTCGTTCTGGCTCAGCTGGCCCAACGACCGGTCCCAGCCAATACGCTCCATTTCGGGTGCAAGCGCGCGCATCACAGCGGGCAGTGCGCGGGTTTCCTCTTCAGTAAAATCGACCATGTTCAATCCTTTTCGCGCTTTGATGGTGAAGGCCGCCTGGCAGCCCATTGAGCAGAACCAGCGGTATGTGCGTTGGCCGCGGGGTCGGTGCGGATCAAACCAACCGAAACCGCAGGTGCGGGATGTGCAGACGGCGCAAAGCGTGCCGCGCGGATGCCAGAGGCGATTAAAGCCCGGGCAATCCGCAGCCTCTTTGGGCGGGGATGCGATTTGCGCAACATTAATCACGCAACCTCCCGCGCGGCGGGGGCCGCGCTCAGGATCAGTTGCCGGATCGCACGCTTGTTGAACCCGAAGGTCATCAATGCCGAGGCCTTGTAGCGCGTGAGCCCGAAATCACTGCGCACCTCGGGTGAGAGATATTTCAGTTGTTTTTCGGTGGCAGGTTGGTTCAGCCAGCCGCGCGTCTTGAACGCACTTTCGTCGGTTTCATGCGCATTCAGCCAGTCATCGGCCTGTGCAAGGCAGATGCTGCGTTCGCCGACGCCCAGCAGTTGGGGCTGCGCACCACGGGCGCCACCAATCGCGTACCACCACCCATCAAGCCAGAAGACACCACCCCAGGCCGTGAACCCCGTGGCCAGCAGCGCGTCATCAGTGTCGAAGAGATCGACCCATGCGAAACTGGAGCGCTTCAGCAGATCAATTTCGGTCATCAGGAAGCCAGATAAATCGCCGTCCGTGGCCTCCTCGCTGATTGCATCATCCTGGGGATCGACCAGCACTTCGCCGCAAATCGGGCATTCGCGGCAGGCGAGCGGGATCTCAGCCTCGCATTCAGGGCAGACCTTTGTGGGGGCTTCACCCGTGCCGGTTGCCCCGTCGAGATCGACATCCTGTTCCAGTGTGCCATGGGTCAGGCTCGAGGTGCCAAAATCCAGCACCACGCAATCGGTCTTGATCATACCCGGGTGCTCGGCGGGATCGACCGTGCGCAAACCTCGACCCACCATCTGGATCATGGTGGACTTGTAGGAACTGGGCCGCAGCAGCACGACGCAGGAGGTAGGTGGGTGATCCCAGCCCTCGATGAGCACCGAGACGTTCGTAATCACGCGGATGTCGCCGCTGGCAAAGGCTGCGAGGATAGTGCGGCGTTCCTCGCCGGGCAGATCGCCATGAATCAGGCCAGCGGGGATACCTGCCGCTTCGAACGCCTCGGCCACATGCGCGGCATGGGCCACAGTCGAGCAGAAGACGACCGTGGGGCGATCGGCGGCTTTGTCCTGCCAGTGCCGGATCACCTCCTCGGTGATCGGTGCCCGGTCCATGATCTCGGCCACCTCTGACATGTCGAAGTCCGACACGGTCTTGCGCACGGCGTTGAGCTTTTCCTGCACGCCCACATCGATGACGAAGGTGCGCGGTGGCACCAAATGGCCTGAGGAGATCAACTCACCCAGACGCACCTGGTCAGCAACATTATCGAAGACGGCGCGCAGCCCCTTTTTGTCGCCCCGGTTCGGCGTGGCTGTGACCCCGAAGATGCGTGCCTCAGGGTTGGCATCGCGCACATGGTCGATGATACGGCGATAACTGTCGGCCACGGCATGATGCGCCTCATCGATCACCAGCAGATCCAGCTTTGGCATTCCCGCCAGATTGCGTTCCCGCGTCAGCGTGGGCACCATGGCGAAGGTCACCTGCCCGCCCCAGGACTTGCTGGTGGCATCCACAACCGAGGTAGTGATCACCGGATTAACCCTGCCAAACTTGTCGCGGTTCTGCGTCGTCAGTTCGTCGCGGTGGGCCAACACGCAGGCCTTGGCTGCGCTGTCGCCGATGCTCTCGCCAGCGACCGCCGACAGCATGATCGTCTTGCCCGCTCCGGTCGGCGCGATGCCCAGCGTGTTGTCGCGAGTGTCGAGCGCAGACAGGCTGCGCGCGACGAAGAGTTTCTGGCGAGGACGCAATCGCATCGGATGACCCCTCACTCAGCCCAGCTGGGGCGACCGGCAAAACCGGACCCAGGTGCTGCTGATGGATGGTCAGGCTGCTGTGAGGCTTGCGGGACGGCAGCGCCCTGCCCCTGCCCTACCGGTGCTACCTGTGGCGAATTACCGTGCGCAGCATAGTCCGGCGCAGGCGAGCCACCCGGCATACCAGGCGCACCAAGACCCATCACTTGAGCATAATCACGATGATCAGGCATGACAGCGCTTTTGATCTCGTTCTTGTCCTCGCCATTGGTGTCCTGCCCAATGTCAATCCGCGCGGCAAACTCCAGACCATCAAGGTCAGCAAACCCGTTGATCCGGCGTCGGGCCTGCGCTTCGGGGGAATTATCCTTGTCAGAAATACCGCGCGACGAATTGAGAATGCCGCGCACAAGGCTGCGGCCCATATTGGCCCAATCAGGGCCTTTGGGGCTGTAGAGCCCGATCAGTGACCAGATCTTGCGCTTGGCGTAGGGCCCTTCGAGCACCGTGTACTCGGCGTCGAGATACACGGCACCCGTGCCGCCACGCTTGGCATAGCCGCCCGTCCAGCCCTGGCTCGGGTCATCAAACCCGCCGGGGCGTAGCGTCAGGCGTACCTTTGCCAGCGTGCCCTTCGGGATAACGTTGGTGTTTGACTGCGCGTCGTTGAAATCGTTCCAGAGAGACATGTGTAAAGTCCTTTTCAGTTGGCGGTGTCGTTTGAGGGGGTGGTGGCAGACACCTTTGGCGGTGCCGGCAGTTCCGGCGTCTCGTAAGTCAGGGGGCGGTCCGCGGGGATGAGCGGCCCCCGGATCTTCTCCATCAGCTTTCCGAGATGCGGGGGTTCGACCATTGCGAGGCGACCAGAGCGATCCTTGGCAGGAAAGCCCCAGGGGTTGAGCGTGTGACAGACGAACCCGCGCTGAGGCGATCCGTCCCCGCCAGCAATGTCGGTCATGGTGATGACCTGATCGACGATCCCGGGCAGTTCGAGCCCTGTCTTGGAGCCGTCGATCTGCGGCGAGAACACCTTGCGATTGAAGTCATCGAGCTTCTGATCGAGGATGCCCACAAACCAGACATTCATACCGCGGGTGTGCTGCAAGTGGGTCAACCAGGCGATCATTTCGCGGCCGTGCAGGCCGTATGCGCCGCGCACGTCGGGCTTTCCGGTCTTTTCCGAATGCGCCTCGGGCTGGCCTTTGCACCATTGAAAGCACAGCCGCCCCGCGACTGTGATCGAGTCGATGAACACCGTGTCGTATTTCTCCAGTACGGACGGGTCGCCGAACTTCTCACAGACGGCGGCATAATGAGCCGTACTGTAAACCTGCTCATCACGCAGCGCAGGGTTGGGCCCGCCGATGAACACCGCAAAGTCCCGGCACTCGGTCCAGGTCCGCGGCCGGATTGCATCGATTGCGAGCCCTTCGATGGCGAGATCACCCGCCTCAAGATCGAAGAACAGCGTGGTGGAAGCGGTCAGCGTCCACAGGAGACTGGTTTTGCCTATACCAGAGGGTCCAAAGATAACGCCTTTGATACCGCGGTGTTCCGCCAGCCGTTGGTCAGCGGTGATGATGGGAAGCGCGCCGGTCAT
>JBDNBC010000157.1:0-9107 GCA_039768115.1 Oceanococcaceae bacterium | reverse complement strand
TCGCTCACGAACCGGGTCACCAGTTGAAGAATGCGTTGCTGATACTTCAGCACCAGAGCATCGAAGGCGCGAGAATCGCCTTGTTGCGCGCGCTCGACCAGTAACTGATCAACGTCGGCGCCTTTGGTCATTGGCTGCGCACGCACGGGTGCGGCCTGTGAAGCCCGCGCTGAGACACGCCCCAACCCCCTGCTATCTTTGCTGCCCGTACCGGTTGTCCCAGTGTAACAATCGGCCGTATTTCCAACCAGCAACGCTGTCATGCCTGATTCCTCTGCAACGGTTTTGATTCTTGGTAGCGGCGCTGCCGGATTAACGGCGGCACTGCACCTCGCACAACTTGGCATAGAGAGTCGGGTATTGGCAAAAGGTTCCCTGAGCCACGGCAGTACCTGGTATGCGCAAGGCGGCATCTCGGCCGTGCTTTCGGCCCGCGACAGCACCGAATCGCATGTGCAGGACACACTCAATGCCGGCGCGGGGCTCTGCAACGAACATGCGGTACGGTTCGCCGTCGAAAACGGGCCGGCACTGATTTCCTGGCTCGACGAACTGGGAGTGCCATTCACGCGGATGACTGATGGCGGCGCATTCCACCTGACCCGCGAAGGCGGGCACAGCACACGTCGCGTGATTCATGCCGCGGACGCCACCGGCCAGGCCGTCGAAACCTCCCTGCTGGATGCCGCCAAGGCTCACCCCCTCATCACCCTTGAGGCCGGGTTGGTAGCCGTCGATCTGATTATGCAGGGCAACCGGGTTCGCGGCGCCTGGGTCTATGATGAACGCCGCCATGAGGTCCTGACCTTCCCGGCGCGCGCCGTGGTGCTGGCCACCGGCGGTGCCAACCTGGCGTATCTGTATTCAAGCAACCCTGCCGGCTCCAGCGGCGATGGCATCGCCATGGCCTGGCGTGCCGGGTGCCGCATCGCCAACATGGAATTCATGCAATTCCATCCCACCATTCTCTACCATGCCAAAGCGCAATCGTTCCTGATCTCGGAGGCCGTCCGCGGCGAGGGTGGGCAGCTGCTGCTGCCGGACGGTGAACGCTTCATGCCCCGGTTTGACGAGCGTGCCGATCTCGCGCCACGCGACATCGTCGCGCGCGCCATCGATCATGAAATGAAACGGTTGGGGATCGATCACGTCTACCTCGACATCAGTCATCGGGATCCGGAATTCATCCGTACGCACTTTCCCACCATTCACGCGCGATGCCTGGAAATTGGCATCAACATGACCAAAGAGCCTCTGCCTGTGGTTCCTGCGGCGCACTACACCTGCGGCGGCGTGATGACCAACCTTCACGGCCAGACGGATATCGACAACCTTTATGCCGTCGGTGAGACGGCCTGCACGGGGCTGCATGGTGCCAATCGGATGGCCAGCAACTCGCTACTGGAGTGCCTGGTCTTTGGCCGTGCCTGTGCCCAGCACATCGGCGAGTCAGCGCACGCCGCGCCCCAGGGCCCCTTGCCGGGGTGGGATGACTCGCGCGTGACCGACTCCGACGAGGACATCGTGGTTAGTCACAACTGGCAGGAAATCCGCCGGACCATGTGGAATTACGTCGGCATCATGCGCACCAACCGACGCCTGGAGCGCGCGGCGAACCGCATCACGATGTTGCGGCAGGAGATCCAGGAGTACTACGGCAACTTCCGCCTGACGCCCGACCTAATCGAGCTGCGCAACCTGGCATTGGTGGCCGAGCTGATCATCCGCTGCGCGCGGGACCGACGGGAATCCCGCGGGCTGCATTACAACCGCGACCTGCCCGATCGCCGCGACCAGGCCATCAACACGGTTCTCAGCCCGCCGTCCCCGTAAATACCCGGTTCTGCCAGGACGCAGACCCGTGCCGCACTGACGCGGCGCCGGCTAGTTGCTCACCGCGGGAAACGCACCGCAGTGGCGCATAAGCTCGACGATGTCGGCGTACTCAGGCGGTGCTACCGCGCGCCCCGAAAGCATCGCCAGGATGTCCGGATCCGGCTCTTCGGTAAAGGCCACAAAGCGTGACTGGAAATCGGCATCCCGATCCGGATATTCGCGCTCGAGCACGTGCAGAAAAGCCCGGTCAAGCTCGCGCATGCCGCGGCGGCATCGCCAGCGCAATTGACCGGGATTCATCGGCACGGCTGCCCCGCTATCGGCGGCGTTCAGACTTGGCGCTCCAACATCATCTTCTTGGTCTCGGCAATCGCCTGACCGGGGTTCAAGCCCTTCGGACAGCTATTGGCGCAGTTCATGATCGTGTGGCAGCGATAAAGCTTGAACGGATCCTCCAGCATATCGAGTCGCTCACCGGTGGCTTCATCTCGCGAATCGGCAAGCCAGCGGTACGCCTGCAGCAAAATGGCCGGCCCGAGATACCGGTCACCATTCCACCAGTAGCTCGGACAGGATGTCGAGCAGCAGGCGCAGAGGATGCACTCGTACAAGCCGTCGAGCTTGGCGCGCTCCTCCTTGGACTGCAGCCGCTCACGCGACGGCGCCGGGGTATCCGTCTTGATCCACGGCTCGATGGATTCGTACTGCGCATAAAAATGCGTCAAGTCCGGAACCAGGTCCTTGACGACCGGCATGTGCGGTAACGGGTAGATGCGAATCTCGCCCGCGTAGTCCTCGATCGCCTTTGTACACGCCAGGGTGTTGGTACCCCCCATGGTGTCACCGATGTTCATCGCACACGAGCCGCAAATACCCTCGCGGCAGGAACGACGGAATGTCAGCGTCGGGTCAATCTCATTCTTGATCTTGATCAGCGCATCAAGAACCATCGGCCCGCAAGCATCGAGGTCGATGTCGTAGGTATCCGTCCGCGGGTTGTCCCCTGAGTCCGGGTCGTAGCGGTAGATCTTGAAGGTGCGCACATTGGTCGCGCCCGAGGGTGCCGGAAAATGCCGGCCCTTCTTGACCTTGCTGTTGGCGGGAAGTGTGAACTTAGCCATGCTGCAATCCTTTAGTAAACGCGCTTCTTCGGCGGAACGACGTCAACATCGTCCGACAGCGTATGCATGTGAACCGGCCGGTAATCGATGCGCACGTCCTTCGGCCCGGTCTGCCACGCCAGCGTATGCTTCATCCAGTTTTCGTCATCGCGATCCGGGTAGTCCTCGCGAGCCTGAGCGCCACGGCTTTCCTTGCGATTCTGGGCGCTCTTGATGGTCACCAGCGCCTGACTCAGGAGGTTGTCGAGTTCGAGCGTCTCGATTAGATCGGTGTTCCAGATCATCGAGCGGTCCTGGATGCCCACATCGGCGAATCGCTCGATCACCTTGTCGAGCTTGTCCACGCCTTCATCAAGAATCTCGCCGGTACGGAAGACAGCGCAGTGACCCTGCATGACCTTCTGCATGTCCAGCCGAACGTCCGCAGTGGCATTGCTGCCCTTGGCATGCCGGAATCGGTCGAGGCGTTCCAGAACCTTGTCCTCGGCGGCTGCGGGCACGTCGCGCACGGATGCGCCCGGCTTGACGGTGTCCGCACAGAATTGCGCTGCCGCCCGACCGAAAACGACCAGATCCAGAAGACTGTTGGAACCGAGCCGGTTGGCCCCGTGCACGGACACACAGGCGTTTTCGCCGATGGCCATCAAGCCGGGGACGACCGCGTCGGGATCGCCGTCGCGCAAGGTCACAACCTGGCCCTTGTAGTTGGCCGGCGTTCCGCCCATGTTGTAGTGAACCGTCGGGATCACCGGGATCGGCTGGCGCGCCACATCAACACCGGCGAAGATCTTCGCGGTCTCGGCAATGCCGGGCAACCGCTCATCAATCACTTCCGGCCCCAGGTGTTCGAGGTGCAGGAAGATGTGGTCTTTCTCTCCGCCGACTCCGCGACCTTCACGGATTTCCATCGACATGGAGCGCGAGACAACGTCACGGGAGGCGAGATCCTTGGCATTGGGTGCGTAACGTTCCATGAAGCGCTCGCCCTCGCTGTTGCGCAGGATCCCCCCTTCTCCACGCACACCCTCGGTGATCAGGCAGCCGGCACCGTAAATACCGGTGGGATGAAACTGCACGAACTCCATGTCCTGCATGGCAATACCCGCCCGCATGGCCATGCCGTTGCCGTCGCCGGTACAGGTATGGGCCGAGGTACAGCTGAAGAAGGCCCGGCCGTAACCGCCGGTCGCCATGATCGTCTGCTGACCACGGAAGCGGTGCAATTGCCCCGTCGCCATGTCCATCGCCAGCACGCCCAAGCATTCGCCGTCATCGCTCATCAGCAGATCGATGGCGAAGTACTCGACAAAAAACTTGGCCTTGTACTTCAACGCTTGTTGATACAGGGCATGCAGCATGGCATGACCGGTGCGATCCGCCGCTGCGCAGGTCCGCTGAGCCGTTCCTTCACCGAAGCGCGTGGTCATGCCACCAAAGGGACGCTGGTAGATACGGCCGTCTTCAGTACGCGAGAACGGCACCCCGTCGTGCTCAAGCTCGATGATGGCCGGAATGGCCTCTCGGCACATGTACTCGATGGCGTCCTGGTCGCCCAGCCAATCCGAACCTTTGACGGTGTCGTACATGTGCCAGCGCCAGTCGTCCTCGCCCATATTGCCCAGCGCAGCGGAAACGCCGCCCTGAGCGGCCACCGTATGGGAGCGAGTCGGGAACACCTTGGTCACGCACGCGGTGGACAGACCGGCCTGCGCCAGACCGCGCACGGCCCGCAGCCCCGCACCACCGGCACCGACGACAACTACGTCGTAGGCATGATCCACAATGGGGTAAGTCGAACTCATGAAGATGTCCTTAAATTAATTTCAGTTGCCAATGGCCATCAGCAGCACGCTGACCACACAAGCGAGCGCGCCCAGCGCTGCCAGCAGCTTGACGGCCACGATGCTCACCAGGCGCGCGGCGCCACCAACGTAGTCCTCGATGACGACCTGCAGCCCCAGGGCGGCGTGATAAAAAAGGATGAGTGCGTAGGCACACATCAATGTCGCGGCCAGCGGGGTTGACAGCCACAGGGTCATTTCCTCGTGGCTGGCATCAGCCATGCACAGCAGCGACCAGACAAACCACAGGGTCAGGGGGATCATGGCCACGGCCGTCAGGCGTTGCGCCATCCAATGACCCGTTCCGGATTTCGCAGAACCCAGGCCACGCGCGGCACCAAGGGGGGATCGATAACTCATCTTTGCGCTCCCTTAAAACCAGACCATGAGCCAGGTCAGCGCGGTTAACGCAGCCGCACTCCCTAACATGATGTATCCGCTGCGGTAGACGCCGGGGATATCCAAGGACTTCCCGCTATCCCACACCAGATGACGAACGCCATTGCACAGGTGGTAGTACAACGAGAAACTCCAGCCCAGCAACATCAACTGGCCAAGAACGCTGCCAAAAAACGCTTGAACGGTTGCATGGCTGTCAGCACCCTGAGCCGCCGCGCCCAGCCACAGCACCAGCCCGATACTCCCGAGCGCATTGAACACGCCCGTAGCGCGATGTGTGATCGACAGCAAGGACGTCAGTTGCGGGCGATACACCTGCAAATGTGGCGACAGCGGTCGCCCTTGAGTATCTATGGCCATATTGTCTTTCCCGTGGTTATATCGCTGACCGCACCGCCGCGGCCGCCATTATTAAAAATCGATGCAACGGCCCTTGCGCTCCCAGTCCCCGTAACGCGTAGGCTCCAACCCGCGTGGACCACCGATCTCGACGGCCCGGTCTTCCGTACTGTTGCTTTCATGCCCGGCATCATCGTGTTCCGGGTGAGATTCCGATGATTTCTGCGGATCTTCCATATCCGTAGAAGAATACTTCCCTGCCACCGATCTGTCAGTCGAATCAATACTCATAACCCGCCTCGAAGCGCTGCGTTAACCATGTCGAACTCTGTCCTTTCCGTTGACCTCAGCCGTGACTACGTGGCCCTGCGCGTGCATGGGCCTGATGCGAATGCCTTTCTACAATCCCAGCTCGCGGCCGATCTGCGATTGTGCGCTCAGGGAAGCGCCGTGTGGACGGCGTGGGTCAGCGCCCAAGGGCGCACCCGCGCCCTACTCCATGCGATGCATTGTACAGATAATACATGGACATTACTTACACACGTGAGTTTCGCCGACAACCTGCAGCGTTTGAGGATGTACGTGCTCAGATCCCAAGTCACGGTAACCCCCCTCGGCGGTATTCACGGTGCGCTGGATCCGCTCGACTCGGCACCGGTTGCCGGCGATGGCATCGCCCTTGGCGGCGGACGCCGGATCACTTTCACCGAACCCGATAGCATCAGTGGCACTGCCGCGGGCAGCGCAGATCGCCAGACACCTGCGCATGCCATCAGTCACTGGCGAGCCCGAAGCGCCCTTTGCGGCGAGGCGCAGCTTGCGGCCTCCGATTGCGCCACCGAGATCCCCCAGAGCTTGGGGCTGACACTCGAGCACGGTTACAGCCTCCGCAAGGGGTGCTATCCGGGCCAGGAAATCATTTCACGCGTGCACTACCGCGGTCGGCCGCCTCGCCGGCTGGTCACGACGATTTCACCAGCCGCCCCTGCGGACGCCCGTTTTATGGCCCCGCTGGCGGCGACGGGCAACGTCATCGCGCAATCCCTGCGGCCGATATCGCGCGACGCGGCGCCTTAGCTCTCCGGACGCAGCTGCGGAAAAAGCAACACATCACGAATCGACGCCGCATCGGTGAGCAACATCACCAAGCGGTCGATGCCGATGCCCTCCCCGGCTGTAGGCGGCATCCCGTACTCCAGCGCACGCACATAGTCAGCGTCGTAGTACATGGCCTCGTCATCACCCGCATCCTTGGCCTCAACCTGCGCGCGAAACCGCTGGGCCTGGTCCTCCGCATCGTTCAGCTCGGAGAACCCGTTGGCGATTTCGCGCCCGGCGATAAACAACTCAAAGCGATCCGTAAACCCCGGTTCATCATCACTGGCCCGGGACAGCGGCGACACTTCGGCCGGGTACCCGGTCACGAAAGTCGGCTGCAGCAGACGATGCTCGACAGTGGCCTCGAACAGCTCCAGTTGCAGGCGGCCAACGCCCCCGCTGGGTACCGCCAGCTGGCGCTGTTGCAGCGCGGCCTCCAGCACCGCCCGATCGTCCAGATCGGCCGTTGCGAGGTCAGGGTTGTGCTCGCGCAGCGTCTCGCGCAAATCACGCCGCGCAAAAGGCGCGCCGAAATCGATGTGCTGGCCCTGGTACGTCACTGACTCGGCACCCTGAACCTCACGGCAGAGATGGCGCAGTAACTGCTCGGTAAAGTCCATCAGGTCGTGGTAATCCGCCCAGGCCTGATAAAACTCGACCATGGTGAATTCCGGATTGTGCCGGGTTGACACTCCCTCATTACGGAAATTGCGGTTGATCTCGAACACCCGCTCGAAACCGCCAACAACCAGCCGCTTCAAGTAAAGCTCCGGCGCGATGCGCAGATACATCGTTGTATCGAGCGCGTTGTAATGCGTCGCGAAGGGCCGTGCCGTGGCCCCGCCCGGCAACGGGTGCAGCATGGGCGTCTCGACTTCCAGGTAGTCATGGGCGATAAAAAACGCCCGCATCGACTGAATGACCGCCGAGCGCGTTCGGAAGGCATCACGCACGTCGGAATTCATGATCAGGTCGACATAACGCTGGCGGTAACGGGTTTCCGTATCCGTCAGGCCGGCCCATTTTTCTGGCAGCGGACGCAGTGATTTAGTCGCCAACTCCCAGCGCGTCACGGCCAGTGTGAGTTCATTCTTCTGAGTGCGGTACAGGTGTCCTTCCACGCCAATGACGTCACCAATGTCCAGCGCCTTGAACGCGGCGTAATTCTCATCGCCGAGCATGTCGCGCTGAAAACTGATCTGCAGGCGCCCACTGGCATCCTGCAACTGACAAAAGCTCAGTCGGCCCATGACCCGCTTGAGCAGCAACCGCCCCCCCAGCCGAAAATCCGGTTTTGCATCGAGTTGATCGGCCGACACCTCAGCGTAGCGCTCCAGCAACGCCGCAGCCGAGGTGTTGGGACGAAACCGGTTCGGAAACCGGAAGCCGGACTCGCGCAGCTGCTGCAGCTTGTCGCGGCGCTGGGCGATCAGTTTGTTGTCGTGTTCCTGCACTTACAGTCCTTCTTTCAAGCTGGCTTCCAGGAAGGGGTTCAAGTCGCCATCGAGCACCGCCTGGGTGTTGCCGATCTCCACCCCGGTGCGCAAATCCTTGATCCGCGATTGGTCGAGTACATACGAGCGAATCTGGCTACCCCAGCCGATATCCGATTTCGCATCCTCTTGCGCCTGCGAGGCCACGCGCCGTTTCTGCATTTCCAGCTCATAGAGCTTGGCCTGCAGCTGCTTCATCGCCGTCGCCCGGTTCTTGTGCTGCGAGCGGTCGTTCTGACACTGCACCACGATGCCACTGGGCGCGTGAGTAATCCGCACGGCTGACTCCGTGCGGTTGACGTGCTGACCACCCGCACCCGACGCACGGTAGACGTCCACCCGCAAGTCACTCGGATCGATATCGATCTCGAAGCTGTCATCAATTTCCGGCGACACAAACACCGCCGCGAACGAAGTGTGGCGCCGGGCGCCCGAATCGAACGGTGATTTGCGCACCAACCGGTGAACACCCGTTTCGGTGCGCAGCCAACCGTAGGCATAGTCACCCTGAACGTGCACCGTCGCGCTTTTAATGCCAGCCACATCGCCGGCGCTGGCCTCGATCAGATCGACGGCAAACCCGTTGGCTTCACCCCAGCGCAGATACATACGCAGCAGCATCTCGGCCCAGTCCTGCGCTTCCGTCCCGCCGCTACCAGCCTGAACATCGAGGTAGGCGTTGGTGGCGTCGTGCTCGCCCGAGAACATGCGCCGAAACTCGAGGCCCGCAAGCAGCCCGTCGACACCGCCCAGCTCCGAATCGACGTCGGCGAGTACCTCAGCATCACCAGCGTCGATGGCCATGTCCAGCAGCTCGCGCGCATCCGCCAGGCGGGACGTCGCCTGATCAATTGGGCGCAGCTGATCTTCGATGCGAGCAATTTGCCGCCCGACATCCTGCGCCTTGTCCGGCGTTTCCCAGAGGGCCGGGTCGGACTGCTCCGCTTGCAGCTCCTCTAATTGCTCCCGCAGATGGGGGT
>JBDNBC010000156.1:0-2900 GCA_039768115.1 Oceanococcaceae bacterium | reverse complement strand
CAGCGATGCAAACAGCAGGGTGTACAGCGGACTCCCGGGCGAGAGTGCGTTCACCACCTGCTGCAGGATGCCGCCGGGGTTGTCGCCGCCGGCAAACTGCACGATCGACGCAGGAAACAGAATGATGGAGCTGGCGAAGATGGGCGGGATAACCCCGGCCATGTTGATCTTCAGCGGCAGGTGCTGGGTCTGCGCCGCAAACACCTTGCGACCCTGCTGACGACGCGCATGATGGACGGGGATGCGCCGTTGCGCCCGTTCGAACATCACCACGCCGAAGGTGATCGCGATCAACAGCACGAAGACGATCAGGACCACGAAGCCACTGACCGAGCCTTCACTGACCAGCTGCGCAGTACCGCCGATCGCCGCCGGGAAGCCGGCCACGATACCCGCAAATATGAGGATCGAGATGCCGTTGCCAATCCCACGCTCGGTGATCTGCTCACCCAGCCACATCAGGAACATGGTGCCGGCGACCAGACTGACCGACGCCACGAACAGGAACCCGATACCCGGCGCGAAGGCGACGCCGCTGCCCTGCAGCGCGTACGAAGCACCGACGGACTGGAAGGTCGCCAGCACCAGGGTCCCGTACCGGGTGTACTTGGTGATCTGACGACGACCGGACTCGCCCTCTTTCTTCAGTTCCTTGAGCGACGGCAAGGTGGCCGACAGCAGCTGCACGATGATCGACGCACTGATGTAAGGCATCACGCCCAACGCGAACACCGACAGGCGTTCAAGCGCACCGCCCGAGAACATGTTGAACATGTCGAGGATGGTGCCGCGCTGCTGGTCGAACAGCGCTGCCATCTGCGCCGGGTCGATGCCCGGAACCGGAATGAAGCTGCCGATGCGGTAGACCAGAATGGCGCCCAGCAGAAACAGCACACGCCCGCGCACCTCAGAAATCTTGCTGAGGTCCGGAACCATGCTGTTGCCTGGAGCTTTCTTCGCCATGTTTACCTTGCGCGTTGTTAGAGCGTTATTCCGCGATCGAGCCGCCAGCGGCGGTCACGGCTTCGCGTGCGCCGGCGGTGATGCCGATCCCGCGAATCGTCACCGCACGGCTGATCGAACCCGACTTGATGACCTTGACCGACAGCGTGTCACGGCGCACCACGCCCTCTGCGATCAGCGTGGCCAGATCGATCTCGGTGGCCTTCATCTTCTCGAGCTTGCCCAGCGTCAACTCGACGCGGGTCAGCGACTGCTGCGAGGTGAAGCCGCGCTTCGGCAGGCGACGCTGGATCGGCATCTGGCCGCCTTCGAAGCCCACTTTGTGATAGCCACCCTTGCGGGCGTGCTGGCCTTTATGACCCCGGCCAGCGGTCTTGCCCAGACCCGAGCCGATGCCGCGGCCAACGCGGGTCCGCGCGGTTTTGGAGCCTTCGGCGGGGCTCATCTCGTTGAGCTTCATCATTAGATTTCTTCCACTTTCAGCAGATAGCTGATCTTAGCGACCATGCCCATGACTTCGGGGCTGGCCGTCAGGGTCTTGGTGTTGTTCGGACGACGGAGACCCAGACCATGCGCGCACGCCACATGGTTGGGCAGACGCTTGGCGAGGCTGCGCAACAGCGTCACTTTGATTTGTTTGTTGCTGCTCATGTCGATTCCTTAGCCCAGGATTTCTTCGATCGTCTTGCCACGCTTGGCGGCAATTTCCGACGGAAGGTTCATCTTCTTCAGCGCGTTGATGGTGGCGCGGACGACGTTGATCGAGTTCCGCGAGCCCAGCGACTTGGCGAGGATGTTGTGTACGCCGGCCACTTCGAACACCGCGCGCATCGCACCCCCGGCAATCACGCCGGTACCTTCAGAAGCCGGGCGCAGGAACACGCGGCTCGCGCCATGCTCGCCCCAGATTTCGTGCTGCACGGTACCGCCGCGCAGGGCCACGGTAACCATGCTTTTCTTGGCCTGGTCCATGGCCTTGGCGATGGCCGCCGGCACTTCCTTGGCCTTGCCGTAACCAAAGCCAACGCGGCCTTCGCCGTCGCCGACCACAGTGAGCGCGGTGAACGCGAATTGCTTGCCGCCCTTCACCGTCTTCGAAACGCGGTTAACGGTGATCAGCTTCTCTTTGAGATCGCTGCCCTGGTCGTCGTACTGAAAATTAGATGCCATTGCTTAAAACTCCAATCCGGCTTCGCGCGCGGCATCAGCCAACGCCTGGATACGTCCGTGGTACTGGAACCCGGACCGATCAAATGCAACGCTGCTGATCCCGGCGGCCTTGGCGCGCTCGGCAATCAAGGCACCGATTTTCTTGGCGGCCTCGACGTTGCCGGTGGCGGCCAGCCCGAGGCTGGATTCCAGCGTTGAGGCCGATGCCAGCACGGTGGCCGCGTCGGGCGCGATCAGCTGCGCATAGATATGCCGCGGCGTGCGATGCACACACAAACGGGGAACGCCCAGGCTGCGAATGCGTGCGCGGGTGCGGCGGGCGCGACGAATGCGGGCTGTCTTCTTGTCTTTCATGCCACTCTCGAACTTTTAATGAATGCGGTGACGTCGGCGTTGATCGGGCGTTACTTCTTCTTCGCTTCTTTCATGACGACCTTCTCGCCCAGATAACGCACACCTTTGCCCTTGTAAGGCTCTGGCGGACGGTAGCTGCGCAGATCGGCCGCGACCTGCCCGACGACCTGCTTGTCGGCACCGCGAATCACGATCTCGGTCTGGCTCGGCGTTTCCACCGTGATGCCTTCAGGGATCGGATAGTTGACCGGGTGCGACAGGCCCACGGCCAGATTGACGATCTTGCCCTGGGTTGACGCGCGATAACCCACGCCGACCAGCTGCAGGCGGCGCTCATAGCCTTCCGAAACGCCTTTGACCATGTTTGCAACGACGGCACGTACGGTGCCCGACTTGGCGGCGTCCCGAACGAT
>JBDNBC010000155.1:0-13928 GCA_039768115.1 Oceanococcaceae bacterium | reverse complement strand
CCGCCGCCGCACTACTAACGGGACCGGCTGCGGTCGACGCGAGGCGCTTTCAGCGCAGCAACGCGTCCAGCTCCTCGATACGCGACTCCAGCGTGGCGACACGCTGCTCCAAGGCCGCGATGCGCTCTTCCTGCGCCGAGCCACCGCCACCGCCGCTACTGGCGGGATTCGCAGCCGCTGCCAGATGCGCCGGGTCCGGCTCGCCACAGAGCAGATGCACCCAGCGCGACTCCTTCTGCCCAGGCGCCCGGGGCAGCAACTGCACCAGCGGCCGACCGCGATCGCTCAGGTCTTCCAGCACCGCGTCCAGCGCATCGCTCGATGTGGGCCCATGCAGCGACTGTGCATTGCGCAACAGCTCGGCCGAGGTTTGCGGGCCGCGCAGCATCAAGGTGACCAGCACCGCCTGCGCCGGGGTCTTCAGCAGCATCTGACTGCGAAACTGGTGCGTCCACTTGCTCGCCCGACGGCTGGTGTCGTCACGATCCACCAGGTTCATCGACTCCAGATCGGTCAGCGTACGCTGCACATCGACCTCGCTGAGCTGCATCAATGGCACGCGCGCATTCTTCTGATTGGCCGCCGTGGTGATGGCGTTGACGGTCATCGGGTAGTTGTTCGGCGTGGAGACGGATTTCTCCACCAGTGCGCCGAGCACACGCACCTGCTCAGGGCGCAGTTCAAGGTCAGCCATCGGCAACGGCTCCGGCAATCAAGAGAACAACGCGTATGGTGCCGGTTTTCCCCGATGCAGGGACACTTTGAGCCTATGTGCGTGACTCACGCCGCCGCGGATGCCGATTTTGCAACGATCTCCTCGATCATCCACAGGCGGTCCTGGCCCCAGGTGGCGAAATCCTCGACGCCAAAGCTCGGCACGCCCCACAAGCCCGCGGCGAACAGGGCCTCGCGGTTGCGCTCCGCGTAGGCAAAGTCCAGCGGCGGGCGCAGCATGGCTTCCGCCCGCCGCCAGTCCAGCCCCGCGCGCTCGACCACGAAGCGCATCCCGGCAGCGGTGGCGACATCAATGCCCTCACCCCAGACGGCCTGCCCGGCACTGCACAGAAAATCGAGCTGCTGCGCCACCCCGTCGGCCAGCGGGAAGACGCCGAGACAGCGTTCAGCCCCGGCCCCGAGGGGATCAGCGATGCGGCCGAAGGGAAAGTTGTACTGCCGGGCCAGCCGCGCGGCATCGCGCACGATGTAATAACGTTTCGCCTTCGGCACGGGCAGCCCGCGCATGGCCATCGGCAGCACCGGGCACACCTGCAGGCGGGAGAACAGCTCCGGACGCTGCCGAATCCGCATCGCCGCAAGCCACGAATAGGGACTGCGGAAACTGAACCAGAAGCGCACGTGCGCATCGGCTGCGACTGCCGGCAGCCGCGCTTGCTCGGCGCGAAACTCCACCAGCGGAGCCTGCCCCTGGAGCAAGCCCTGCGCACGCAGACGCGCCTCCAGCAGATCAATACGATCCAGCGCCCAGAACCACTCGCCGTTGTACTGCCACATGGCGGGCAGATAGTGCCCGCGCCGAGTGCGCATGCGGCCATTGGCGACGATTTCCCGCCCGGTGGACCGGTCATCCTGAGCGGCGAAGCCTCGCACCGCCGTGCGGATATCGCTGCGGGTGAACAGCGCCTCGGCACACACCCGCTCGCGCTGCGCGAAATCGTCGGCCGAACGCGCAGCGACCAGCGTCCGGGCCGCACGCTGGCAGTCGGCCGGATCCGGCAGGCTGTGGCCCGCGAAGTCCAGGCCCCAGGCGGGGGCGATCTGCAGCGCATCCTGCAAGGCAAAGCGGCGCTGCCGCGCCGTCTCCGGATACGCCGCCTCATCCGGCGGCGGCACCACGCGAACCACAATCGGAATCGCCAGTCGGCGCTGCAGTTCGGGCAGCAACTGCGCACACAGGTGCGAATGCGGGTCGCCGGCTTCGTAGTACAACTCCAGCTCACCGGGGCCACCGCAACGGCGCCGCTCCCGCCAGCTCGGACCGCCAGCAATCAGTGGCGTCAGGCGCGAGCGGAACACCGGACGCGGCGGCGGAATGCGGGTGGTGTCGACCATGACCAAAAGCATGGGGCCGCCGTGACTTTGACGCAACTCCCGGCACGGGAAGTCCTGCTAACCGCCATGCACCCCGTCCGGCGAACACCTCTTGACGCTGCGCTCAAACAGGCGTTGTATGTGAACCGCATGTCACGACATTTTCTTGACCTGCCGGCAAGGAATCTGCAGTTGCAGTTACCCGCCACGTTAAAGGGGCTTCCGATGACCGACATGACCCGCGAACTCGAAGATCTGCTGCTGACTCGCTCACTTAGTGATGCCGAGCATGACAGTGTGGAACACGCGCTCGATGAAGGCTACGACGCCCTCAATGACAAGGAGCGCGCACTGGTCCGGCGGCTGCTCAACCGCAAGGCGGCCACCCAGGCCAGCTCTCCGCTGGCGCGTTATCGTGCGCATCGGCGTGATATTGCGCAGGCCACCTCGCATCAGCTCCGCAAGGTGCCCGCCACGCCCATCCGCGCCCTGCAGTAGGACAGTCGCTCAGCTCTTCGCCCCTGCCGGCGTTGCCGGCGGGAACAGGCGTCGATCCAGCCGCGTCAGCAATGGCGGCAGGAACAGCAGGTCGTAGATCAGCGCGATGCTGATCGTCAACGCCGTGAGCAGGCCCGTCAATGCGTTCACCTGGAAGTTGCTCAGCGCGAGGATGCCGAAACCGGCCGCCAGTGCGAGGGTCGTGACCAGCAAGGCCGCACCGACCGTCTCGAAGGCGTAAATCACCGCGGCATCGGCGTCGGCACCATCTTCCACCCGGGCTCGCTGGTATTTCGACAGGAAGTGCACCGTATCGTCGACCACGATGCCCAGCGTGATCGAGAAAATCGCGGCCACCGCCAGGTTGACCTCGGCCACCAGCGCACCCCACACGCCCAGTGCCATTAACGCCGGCAAGGCGTTTGGCAGCAGGGACACCAGCCCCAGCCGCCATGAGCGCAGCGCCAGCATCATCGTCAGTGAGATGCCCAGCAGCGCCAGCAGGCTGCCCAGCAACATCGAGCGGATGTTGTTCTGGCCGATATGCCCGAACATCACCGATACGCCCGTGCCCGTGGTCTGGGCCGCCGCCTCAGGCCAGTTCGCCGCGAGCCAGGCATCGGCCGCGGCCTCGACTTCCAGAATTTGCTTGGCCTTGACCCCACGCAGGGTCACGACAAACTTGCTGGCACTCTTGTCGAAATTGACCTGGGTATTGAGATCGAGCCCGAACGGTAGCGAAAACTCGTAGAGCAACAAATATTGCGCGGCAAGATCCGCTTCGTCAGGCAGCCGGTACCAGGCCGGGTCTTCGCCGTGCATGTTGCGATTGAGTTTCTTGAAGACATCGCTGATCGCGGCGACGTGTACGACATACTGCTGTTCGCGATACCAGTTGGCGAAGGCCTCGACACGCTCGAGGTAGGCTGGGTCGGAAATCCCGCCCGGGCCGGCGGCCGGTAGCGAATAGTTGATGTTGTCGAACCCGGTCAGGCGCTGCTCGACAAACTCGGCCGCATCGCGGATCGGCACACCTTCATCGAAGTACTGATAGGTGCTGTCGGTCAGCACGTTGCGCGGGGCCATGGCAATGACGACCACGGCCAGGCCGCCCATGCCCCACAGCAACACCAGCCGATGCCGCAGCACACCGCGCGCGAGCCGGGACAGCCCCAGCTCGCGCACGGGCCGGGCGGTCCGCGGCAGATGCGCCATGATCCAGGGCATCAGCAGCATGGTGAACACCCACGCGGCCACGACCCCGATGGCGGTGATGTTGCCGAGGTCACGAAACGGCGGCGCATCGGAAAAATTCAGGCTCAGAAAGCCGACGACCGTCGTCAGCGTTGTCAGAAACACGGGCTGCAGGTTGATGCGCAAGGCATGTGCCGCCGCGTCCAGTCGTGGCTCTCCACGGGTTCGCGCTTTCAGAAAACTGACCAGCACGTGCACCGCATCGCAGACACACAGGGTCAGGATGATCACCGGCGCGGCGCTGCTGACCTCGTTTAGCGGCAAACCCAGCCAACCGGCCATGCCCATGCTGGCCGGCACAGTCACGATGATCACCGCCACCACCGCCAGCGTGGCCCGCAAGGAGCGCAGCAGGAAGCCGCAGAACAGACAGATCACCGCGAACATCAACGGCACCAGCGTGCGCATGTCGCGATCCATCGACTCTTTGAAGGCGTAATCCACCTGCGGCAGGCCCAGCACATGCCACTCCAGCTCCGGCCAGTCGGCGGCCAGCGCATTGACGATGGCGCGCATGCGCAGCACGACCTCTTCGGTGACGTCGCCGGCCTGCTGGATGTCATCGGTGGGCAGGTTCAGGCGAGTGCGGATCGCCGTCGATGAGCCATCGGCCGAGATCATGGCGTCGCGCAGCATCGGATCGGCCAGCGCCAGAGCCGCGCGACGCTGCAACTCGGCGGCACTCAAACCGGACGCTCCCTCGAACATCGCGTAGGTGCTTAGGTCGTCACCATCGGCCTCCGAGTGCTGAAAGTTGGTAATCGAGTCCACCCGCAGGCTGTACGGAAAGGACCACATCTGCGCGGTGATCTCCTCGATCAGCTCAAGATGACGTGCATTGAGCAGCGACGAACCATCCCGTGTCCCGAGCAAAATGCTGGTGCTGTCCGAGCGGGTGTAGGCCTCTTCCATGGCCTCGTGCGCGACCAGCAGCGGGTCGTCGGCATCGAAAAACTGCTTGTAATTGTTTTCCTCGTGCAGCTGCGGCAGGCCCGCCGCCGCGACAGCCAGAAGCACAAGAGCGCCCACCGCGAGGGCACCGCGGTGGCGCATCATCCAGTCAGCAAGCATCGCAGTCATCGGCGGGAGTCAACATTCCGAAAGAGGTAAGCAGTTTGCCGCATTGCAACAATTCACCGCCGCGAGGAGCAGGAATTACGACACCACCGCCGGCCGGGTGACGGGAAGTCACGCCACCGACGCACACCGTTGATAATGAGTGCCCGCCTTATCGAGACACTCCCCATGACAACCCAACGCGAATTCGATGTCGTGGTGTACGGCGCCACCAGCTTCGTCGGCCAGATTCTTAGCCAATACCTCGCCCACCGCCATGGCAACACCGGCACCAGCCTGCGCTGGGCGATGGCCGGCCGCAGTGCGTCCAAGCTCGCGGAATTGCAAGCGCAGCTCGGCGATGCGGCGGCGGACATCCCGCTGATCGTGGCCGACGCCAGTGACAGCAGCAGCCTCGCAGCGATGTGTGCACGTACGAACGTCGTGGCCACCACCGTCGGCCCGTACGCGCTCTACGGGGAGACGGTGCTGGCCGAATGCGTTGCCGCAGGCATTGGCTATGTGGACCTGACCGGCGAGGTGCAATGGATCGCGCAAATGCTGGGCAAGTACGAGGATCAGGCCCGGCAAAGCGGCGCGCGCATCGTGCACTGCTGTGGCTTTGATTCCATTCCTTCCGACCTCGGCACCCAGTTCACCCAGCAGCAGTTCAGCGAACGCTATGGCCACCCGGCAAAGCAGGTCAAGCTGCGCGTCAAGGCCCTTAAGGGCGCCTTTTCCGGCGGCACCGTGGCGTCGCTGGTCAATGCAGTCAAGGAAATGGTCGCCGACCCGGAACTGCGCAAGATCATCAAAAACCCCTATGCGATCTGCCCACCCGACCAGCAACTGCGGACCCGCCAACCCAATGTCACCGGCGCGGTTTTCGATGCGGATGCCGACGCCTGGACCGCGCCCTTCGTGATGGCCGCCATTAACGCCCGCATCGTGCTGCGCAGCCACGCGCTGGCGGGCCGGCCGTGGGGCGATGACTTCCTTTATGACGAAGCCACCCTGACCGGCAAGGGTTTCGCCGGGCGGCTCGCGGCACTGGCGATGGCTGGCGGCCTCGGCGCCTTCATGGCCGGCGCAGCCCTGCCACCCACCCGCTGGCTGATGGAGAAAACGTTCCTGCCGGCGCCAGGCGAAGGCCCCAGCCCCGAGGCCCAGGCCGCGGGTTACTACGACATGCGCTTCTACGCCAAGGACGCCGACGGCAACACACTGGTCACGAAAGTCACCGGCGACCGCGACCCTGGATACGGCTCGACGGCCAAGATGCTGGGCGAAGCCGCCGCCTGCCTGGCGCAGGATGTCCCGGATCTTAGTGGCGGTTTCTGGACTCCGTCCACGGCCATGGGCGATGCGTTGCGGCCGCGGCTGATCGCGCATGCCGGTCTGCGCTTCGAGGTGCTTGGATGAGCGAAACGTCGATGAGTAATCCGCTGCTGTGCTGGACCGACACCCCCGATTGGCCCGCGATCACGCCAGCTGATCTCGAGCCGGCACTGGACTCGGTGCTGGCCGAAGCCCGCGAGACTATCTCCGCGCTACTCGCGGCCGGTGATTTCCGCTGGGAGAGTTTCGCGCTGCCGCTGGAGCGCATCGAGAATCGCATTCACAAGGCCTTTTCCCCCGGCTCGCACCTGCATTCCGTGCACAACACGCCGGAATGGCGCGCCGCCTACGAGGCCTGCCTGCCCAAGCTGACTGCCTATTCCACCGAGATGGGGCAAAACACCGCGCTGTGCGATGCCTGGAAAGCGCTGGCCAAGCAACCCGACCTGACCCCCGCACAGCGCAAGCTGGTGGACAACGCGCTGCGTGATTTCCGCCTGTCCGGTGTCGACCTCGCAGATGACAAAAAGGCCCGCTATGCCGAGATCCAGCAGCGGCTCTCCGAGCTGACCAACCGCTTCGAGGCCAACCTTATCGACGCCACCGACGGCTGGCAGCTGCACCTGCCCGACGCCGCTCGGCTGGCCGGCCTGCCCGAATCGGCGTTGGCCCAGGGCCGCAGCAAAGCGGCAGCGAAACAGCTCGACGGGTATGTCTACGGCCTCGACTACCCGAGCTTCGATGCCATCCTGACCAACGCCGACGACCGTGATCTGCGCGAGCAGATGTACACCGCGTACGTCACCCGCGCTTCCGAGCAGGGCCCGCAGGCCGGGCAGCACGACAACCGCCCGTTGATGGATGAAATCCTCGCGCTGCGCCACGAAGAGGCGCAGTTGCTGGGCTACCCCAGCTATGCCGCAGTGTCGATGGTGCCGAAAATGGCGGAGTCGCCCGATCAGGTCGAGGCGTTTCTGCTCGATCTGGCGCACAAGGCGCAGCCGGCGGCGCGTGCACAGCTGGCGGCGCTGTCCGATTTCGCGGCCGAGAACAGCGCCCCGCTGCCGCTGATGCCCTGGGACATCGCCTACTGGTCGGAAAAGCACAAGGACGCCACCCTGGGACTGTCCGACGAGAAGCTGCGACCCTACTTTGCCCTGCCGCGCGTGCTCGATGGCATGTTCGTCGTGGCGGAAAAGCTGTTTTCCGTACGGGTGGAAGCGCGCGACATCCCCACCTGGCATCCGGACGCGCAGGCCTTCGCCGTCCTGCGCGATGGCGAGCAAATCGCCTGGTTCTACGTCGACCTCTACGCCCGTGAGAAAAAGCGCGGTGGCGCCTGGATGGGCGATTGCGCCGGGCTGTTTGTCGATGGCGACCGCCAACAGTTGCCGCTGGCCACTCTGACCTGCAACTTTCGCGCGCCCACGGGCGGCGGGCCAGCCCTGCTGACCCACGATGAAGTCCTGACCCTGTTCCACGAATTCGGCCACGGCCTGCACCACATGTTGACCCGGGTCGACGTGCCCGGCGTGGCGGGCATCAATGGCGTGGCCTGGGATGCCGTCGAACTGCCCAGCCAGTTCCTCGAGAACTGGTGCTGGGAGCGCGAGGCCCTGGACCTGTTCGCCCGTCATATCGAAGACGACCGGCCGCTGCCCGCGGAAATGCTGCAGACGCTACGCGACAGCCGCCGCTACAACGCCGGGCTGAGCACCCTGCGTCAGATCGAATTTGCCCTGTTCGACCTGCGCCTGCATCGCGATTACAACCCGTCTGCAGCCCAGGACGTCGAGGCCGTACTGGCCGGCGTGCGCGCCGAGGTATCAGTCATGCCGCCGCCGCCCTGGAACCGCTTCGCCAACAGCTTTTCGCACATCTTCGCCGGGGGCTACGCCGCGGGTTACTACAGCTATAAGTGGGCCGAAGTGCTCTCCGCGGATGCCTTCGCCGCGTTCCGCGAGGAAGGACTGTTCAATCCGGCCACCGGCGCCCGCTTCCGCGATGCCGTTCTCGCCCGCGGCGGCAGCGAAGATGCCGCCGCGCTGTTCCGGGCCTTCCGTGGCCGCGACCCACAGGTGGAGCCGTTACTGGCGCAAGACGGGTTACTCGAGGTCGCGGCCTGAACATGCCCATCCGCCTGCAGCTCAAGCCGCGCATGGAAAAACGCCTCCGCGGCGGTCACCTGTGGGTCTATTCGAACGAGGTCGATACGGCGAGCACGCCGCTAAAGGGGCTGGAGCCGGGCGCCGTCGTCGATATCCATTCCAGCAAGGGGTATTTTCTGGGACGCGGCACGGCCAATCCGGCCACGCTGATTGCCGCGCGGATTCTGCGTCGAGACGACGGGCCGCTGGATGCCGACCACTTCGCACAACGGATTCGGCACGCGCTGGCCCTGCGCGAAACCCTGTTCCCGACGCCGCATTACCGCTTGGTTCACGGCGAGGGTGACGGCCTGCCGGGGCTGATCGCCGACCGTTTTGACGACACGCTGGTGGTCGAGATCAATACCGCCGGGATGGAGGCCCTGCGGCCGGTGTGGGAGCCGGTGCTGCTCGACATCACCGGCGCGACACGGCTCATCGACAAACGCAACTCCTCAGGGCGGCAACTCGAAGGCCTGGACACGCTCGAGCCGGATGCCGCGCCGTGCCTTGCCGCCGTGCCGGAAAACGGTGTCGACGTGCTCTGTGATCTCGCCGGCGGCCAGAAAACCGGCTACTTCTTCGACCAGCGCCCGCATCGTGCGCTGTTTGCCAAGCTCGCGGCCGGCCGGCGGGTCCTGGACGTGTTCAGCTATGTCGGCGCATGGGGCCTGGGTGCTGCGCGGGCCGGCGCCGCGTCGGTGCTCTGTGTGGATGCCTCCCAACCGGCGCTGGCGCACCTCGCAACCGCCGCCGACCGGGCGCAACTGGCCGTCGCCACTCGCAGCGGCGACGCGCTCGAGACCCTACGCAGCTTGCGCGACGACGGCGATACCTTCGATCTGATCGTGGTCGACCCGCCGGCGCTGATCAAACGCAAAAAGGACTTCGACAGCGGCCGCGAACATTACGCCCGGTTGAATCACGTTGCGCTGCAGTGCCTCGCCCCCGGCGGCGTGCTGTTCGCATCAAGCTGTTCGCATCATCTGCCTGCCGACACCTTGCTGGCCATGGTGCAGCGCGAAGCGGCCCGGCTCGACCGCACGCCGCAGGTGATTCACAGCGGCGGCGCTGGCGCGGACCATCCCGTGCACCCGGCCATGCCCGAAACGGCGTACCTGAAGACCTTCGCGTTGCGGGCGCTGGGGTAAGAACTCACATGTTCAGCGGAATGGCAGCGGCGCATGCTGGTCCGGGCCGCCTCTATACTTTGGGGCCGCGCGCTGGATGGGTCGCGTGCCACGCATCTGCCGGAGGGGTTTTCGCCGTGATGTCTCGCCATGGATGATCTGACATTGCTGGGCTATCGCCTGCTGGTCGGCCTGCGCTTGCCGGCCCGCTGGTTTTTCGGCGACCCGTTGCGCGGGGTCGTACCGCAGGCACGGGAAGGGCGACTGACGGTCGAGGTGGTCAGCCATTGCTGGGGATATGCGCATTTGCTTGACTACCAGCTCAGCTCGCTGGTGCGCCACCCTCCCCAGAATGTGGACCTGACCATGACGGTCTACTACTGCGACGACGACGAGGTCACGCGCGCATCACTGCGATTCTTTGCCGCCCACACGGTCCCGAACGTGCGCTGGAACTGGCGCGCCCTGCCGCGGCAACAGTTGTTCCGACGCTCCATCGGCCGCAACGATGCGGCACGACGCACAACTGCCGACTGGATCTGGTTTACCGACTGCGACCTGCTCTTCGGTCCCGGCTGTCTCGACAGCCTTGGGGAGGCGCTGCAAGGTCGTACCGACCGCCTGGTGTTTCCGGACTGCGAGCAGCTCACGGACCTGCTGCCCGACGATCATCCGGCGCTGAGCAAGGACGCCACACCGCGCCTGGTGGATGTCGAGAATATTGCCTTCCTGCCCCACCGCCCGACGCGCGCCACCGGGCCGCTACAGATCGTGCATGGCGACGTGGCGCGGGCCGCGGGCTATTGCGAGCAGAACCGCTATTTCATGCAGCCGGTGAGCAGCTGGGCCAAGTCCTATGAAGACCGCGTGTTTCGCTGGATGATTCGGTCGCAAGGGGTGCCGATCAGCGTGCCGGGCGTGCACCGCATTCGCCACCAGAGCAAGGGCCGTTACAAGGCGGGCCTCGACAGCGAACTGCGCAAAGCCATTCGCAAGGCCACCGACCATCGGCGCGCGCCCTGACTCCGTGCAACTGACCGTCATCCTGTCCACCTACAACAGCCCGGACTGGCTGGAAAAGGTGCTGTGGGGCTATTCCCGCCAATCCCACACGGACTTCGAGATCATCATTGCGGATGACGGCTCGACGAACGACACCGCCGCGCGGGTTCGGCAATTGCAGCGGACGACCGGCCTGGAGTTGCGTCACCTGTGGCAGCGCGATGACGGCTTTCGCAAATGCCGCATCCTCAACAAGGCCATCCTCGCCGCGCAGACTGAGTATCTGGTGTTCAGCGACGGCGACTGCATCCCGCGGCCCGATTATCTGCAGACCCATGCCGCGCGCGCCGAACGGGGCCATTACTTGTCCGGCGGCTACTACAAGCTGCCGATGGTCACCAGCCAGGCCATCCGCCCAGACGATGTGTTGTCAGGCGCCTGCTTTGACCGCGGCTGGCTGCATCGCCATGGCATGCCCGTCAGCACCAAGGAGCTGAAGCTCGCGGCCGGCCCCGTGCTGGCGCGCGGGTTGAACCGTCTGACCCCGACTCGCTGCAACTTCAAGGGTTCGAACGGATCCTGCTGGCGCCGTGATGCGCTGGCGGTGAATGGCTTTAATGAAGACATGGCCTACGGCAGCGAAGACCGCGAGTTTGGCGTACGTCTGCAGAACCTGGGCATTCGTCCACGCCACGTGCGCTACGACGCCATCGTGGTGCACCTGGATCATCCGCGCGGTTATCGCGACGAAGCGGTGTACGCCCGCAACCGGTCCATTCGTCGCCACGCGGAGCGGCATCGCGTTATTCGCGCGGCGCGCGGCCTGCAGGAGTTGTCGGCCGCGGGCTGGACGCCGGCGGCGGCGACCCCGCCATCCGCGTAATCGCCTTGCGATAGCGCAGCGACGAGTAGCGGACGGCGTAGCCGAGCAGGGACACCCCGACACGGCCATCACGCCACCCACCGCGAACGATGTAGCTCTTCATGATCGCGCCCAGCGGGCTCGTCACCCACGACTTGAGCAGCAGCTCGGCGCGGCGCAACGCCGTCAACCCGCCGCGGCGTTGCAGCTTGTGCACGATTTGCTCGGCGGCCAGGTCGGTGTAGCTTTGCAGCTTGCGCTCCTGCTCGGCCAGCGAGTGGAAGGTGACATGCCGCAGTTGCCCCTCCAGATGCACCGAGGGCCCGTCCACCAGCAGGGTTTCGTGGACCGCCTTGGCCGGATCCCAATGGCAGCGGCGGCGATCAAACATGCGCGGCACGGTATCGGGGCAGTTCACCGGGTAGATGGCATGAACGGTGCACCCGCGTACGATCCAGGGTCGGGTCACGGTGTACCCCGCCGCGCTCAAGCCCTGCTGCTGCGCCACCTGGATGGACCGGATCAGCGTGGCATCGGGGATTTCATCGCTGTCGCAAAAAAAGATGTAGTCATGACGACACTGCGCGGCCGCAAACTCGCGTTGCCGCCGGAAGCTGTCGAAGGCGCGATAGACGAAACGCGCGCCTGCTGCGCGCGCGATCGCCTCGGTGGCATCGCTGCTGCCACTGTCCAGCACCAGAACTTCATCGGCGATTTGGCGCAGCGCGTCGAGGATTTCGGCCAGATAGCGCTCGGAGTTGCGGGTCAGCACGTAGGCCGAGAGCCGGGGCTTGGGTGCCATGGCGGGTGCCGCGCTCATGTCCGACTCCAGCGACGCAGCCGGGTTTCGAAGCTGTTCAGCCGCCGCCACCCGCGCTGCCCCTGCATCGCATTGTGATGCCAGGGCTTGGGCACATCGCTTTCGCGCAGGTGGAGCCAGTCATCAGCAATCGGCGGATGCGCATCGCGGGCTGCGTGCAGCCGCGACACCTCTTCAGCACTCAGCGGAGCGAAGGGATGGAAGCCGGCGTTACGCCGCCGCTCGACCTGCTGCAGGGCCCAGGTTTTGCGCCGGCCGCGGTAGGCTGGCACCAGCGGCAACCAGGCCAGGAACGGTGCCGCCAGGGTCGGCATGCGGCCAAAGGCATGCCGGGCCTGCGCGTCGTTTGTCGCTTCCCGCGCGTGAAAAGACCAGCCCTGCTCCCGCAGCCGCTGGGGCCAGCACAGACTGACATCTGAATAATGAATCCCGGCCGAAATGGTCGCCTCCTCCGGCCAGAACAAGCCCCGTTCACGCTCCAGATCGAATCGGCCGATGCCGCCCTTGCGCCCGGAGGCCGGCACGAAGGACGGGCTCAGAAAACCCAGTTCGGGCCCTTGTGAGAACAGGCGCCACCACGCCTGCAGTTCGTCCGCGGCGACCGACCTGACGGCCTGAAGGTCATCCTGCAGGAACAGCAGCAGAGCATCATCGGCCGTGGCCTCGAGCGCGGCCTGCATGTGCGCGTACAGCCCGCCATGTTTGCTGTGTGGCGACTCGGTCCGGCGTATGACCGTGACCTGATTCGCCAACCTCGCCAGGATCTCGCAGGTTTCCGGGTCGTCGCTGCCGTCATCGCGAACGGTGATCGACGCCCACGGCAGGCATTGCTGCACCGTCTGCACGCAATGGCGCAAGAACGGCCCGCGGTTGTAGGACACAATGGAGATATCTAACCGCGTCATGACAACCTTGCCCTCGACAAACGAAATGAGCGCCGCGGGCGCTGCTCCCCTCAGCCTGCTGACCGTGACCTGGAGGGGGGACTTTAGCGCGTTCCAGCTGCTTCGGGCGTCCCTGCAGCACTCGAATCTACGCAATGTTCCGCACCATACCGTGGTCCACAGTGAAGACCTGGAACTGTTCCAGCGCGCGCCGTATCGTCCCGGCGAGCTGCATTCCACAGCCGCCGTTCTGCCAGCGGACCTGGACAACAAGCGCCAGGATGCCCTGCGCAAGCAGCAGCGCTGGGGCCGCCACTGGGTGCGTCGGCTGACCAGCCTGCGGCGCTTCGGCGGGCCCGGCTGGGTCCGCTATATCGGCTGGCAGATGCAGCAGCTTTCCAAGCTGGCGTGGGTGGCTGCCCAACCTTCGGGGACCGTGGTGGTCATCGATTCCGATGTGGTGGTGACGCCACATGCGCAGGCCGGGCGCTGGCAACGCGCGGGCGGCGCAATGTGCTATTCCCAGCCCTGCGACCCGGAGGCATTGACCGGCAAGGTGCGCAAATGGAATCGCACGGCGCAACGAATGTTCCCCTCCCCACAGTCTCGACCGGACCGCTATTTCGACACCCCTTTCGTGTTCGACGTCGAATCGGTACGCGCGATGCTCGCCGACCTGGAGTCGCGGTTCGCGATGCCCTGGTACGACGCGCTGCTGAAACAACCGCCGCGGCGCTGGTCGGAATTCGCGACCTACCGCGCCTATCTCCAAGCCACAGCCACGGATGTGCATTGGCAGGCCCCGGACCGACAGCGCTATCAGTACGACGCCTCCAGCCTCGATACGGTCCAGGCGGCCATGCAATCCGCCTGGAGCGACCCGGACTG
>JBDNBC010000154.1:0-17536 GCA_039768115.1 Oceanococcaceae bacterium | reverse complement strand
GCGGTAGTGCGCGAACTGCCGCCGAAGACCGAGATTATCCGTACTGCCACCTTCGACCGGGCCCAGGCGCAGCTCTACGAGAGCATCCGTGTCGCCATGGACAAACGGGTGCGCGAAGCGATAGCCGCGCAGGGCCTGGCGCGCAGTCACATCACCATCCTCGATGCCCTGCTCAAGCTGCGGCAGACCTGCTGCGACCCGCGTCTGCTCAAACTCGATGCCGCCCGCAAGGTGCATCACTCGGCCAAGCTCGAGCTGCTGATGGAAATGCTGCCGGAACTGCTGGAAGAGGGACGGCGCGTGCTGCTGTTTTCGCAGTTCACGCAGATGCTCGCGCTGATTGAGGCCGAGCTGAAGGCCAAGGGCATTGACTACGCCAAACTCACCGGCCAGACCCGGCATCGCGATGACGCCATCAGGCGCTTTACCGATGGTGCCGTCGATGTGTTCCTGATCAGCCTCAAGGCGGGCGGCGTCGGCCTGAACCTGCCCGAGGCCGATACCGTGATTCTGTACGACCCGTGGTGGAACCCCGCCGTCGAAGCCCAGGCCGCTGATCGCGCCCACCGCATCGGCCAGGACAAGCCCGTGTTCGTGTACAAGCTGCTGGTAGAGAACAGCGTCGAGGAAACCATCCTCGGCCTGCAGGAGCACAAGCGTGCCCTGGCGCATGCTCTGTACAGCGGCAAGGGCGAAGAGGGGGAAAACCTGTTTGACGCCGACAACCTGCGTGCCCTGTTCGCGCCCCTGGCCGACAGCTGATTCGCGCCGACCGCAGCGGAGAAACACCCGGCGTCGGGCATAAAAAAAGGCGGCACCACAGTGCCGCCTCTCAGGTCACGAAATACGCTTCTCAGCGCGCGGGCGTACTAACCCCGCGACCGCTGTCATCAAAAACGGCGGCGTAGTCGTACTCGTCGTCCGGTATCGCCAAGGCCTCCTCCACGTTCGTCGGCCCGGCCGGGGTCGGCGACGGCGTGGGCGGAGGGGGTGTTGGCGTGATGGTCGGCGTGGGCTGAGGAGGAGCCGTGGGAACAACACCGAGATCGGAATTGTTGTCCGCACAGCCCGCGGCCAGCGCCAGGCCCACCATCAACCCGCTAAGGGTGAGTGGTTGTTGCCAGCGCATGCGACCCCCTTACCGGAAGCGGTTGAAGTTAAAGCCCGGGCTGAAGTCATCGCCGTTATCAAACGCACTGGACTCGCGGACGAACAGGGCATCAGCGTTGCCGGTGCCGTTGTTCATGCCAAAACGGAAGCTGCCGGTCACCACCGTGCTGTTGATAATGCCCTCGCTGTTGTCGAGGAAGCTGATGCCATCACCGGGCGCGGGCGCGAAATCCATGCTGGGGAAATCACCTGTCCCCGGATTGACCCGATGGCCGGTCGAGCTGACCCGGCTATCGACGATCGCAACACGGGCATTGTCGGAAACGACAATACCGTTGTTGATATTGTGCTCAACACGGACGTTGTCGACCATGACCCGCGAGTCACCGGTGATGCGCACCCCATCCGTCCAGTTGCGGGAGGTGAGATTGCGCAGCACCACCTGACGGTTGGCGGGTGCGTTAACAACGATACCCGGCGCGCCCTGCAGTGGCCCCGTTTCGGGAGCGACTTCACCGCGAACAAAGGCCTCGATGTTGGCGCTGACGCCCGGGGCGGCTTCCAGCGTCACGTTCCCCGTAATGGTGACCACCTCGGGAAATGTGCCCGACGTGACAACCGTGATCAAACCGTTCTGACTAATCTCGGCCAGCGCCGCTGCGATGGTGCCAAACACCAGATCACCGTCGTTGTCCTCAGCTTCGCCAATCAGGCCGTCGCCATCAAAATCGCCGCAGGCGGCGCCGACATTTCCCGGGATCGGCACATTCGCCAACGGCGTGGCGTCAGTGAACGGTTTCAGGCAATTGCCCTCCACAACGACCGGGTGATTGGCCTGAGCCACTCCGGCACACAGTAGCCCGGCGACCAGTGCGCCGGATAATTTGGTTACGTCTTGGAACATATGTCTCAACTCCCTAGATACAAAAGACCAATTACTGTTACGGCAGCCAATTGTGTTTGGATGCACGATACGAATAATTCACCGCTGACCGCTGCAGGCTCTCGTTGTGGGCGCGCGTGACGATGACGTGACGGATACCCACAACTACCGGTCTCCGCCGCTCGTTCTTTACAGGTAAGCCCATGAAGATTTCCCATTGCCAACATCCCGCCTTCGTGTCGGCCGTGATGGCGACACTTTTCGCAGCCCCGGCCCTCGCCAGCGACTTCGCTCCGCTACAGGGTGAACACTACCAGCTGCGGGTAGCAAGCCGTGTCAGCCCGGTCGTCATCAACCGCATTCATGCCTGGGAGCTCGACCTTCGCGACCGTGAGGGGCAGCCGGTTACGCAAGCCGCTATTACCGTTCGTGGCGGCATGCCTGCGCACAATCATGGCCTGCCCACCGCGCCCGAGGTCACGCAAGAACTGGCGCCGGGCCGCTACTTGCTGGAAGGCATGAAATTCCAGATGGGCGGCGAATGGGAAGTCAATTTTCAGGTGGACGCGGAGCCGGGTCAGGAAACCTTGACGCTGCGCTTTTCGCTTTAAGTTCGAGGCGTCGCGCAGCGTGCCGATGAATTACCTGCTGCCCACGATTGCGAAGGCCGTGGTGCTGGCCATGCTGGTGGCCATGGGCGCCTGCACCGCGCCACGTGAATCGGCCCTGCCGTTCACTCCGGCGGAGCGCGAACTGCTGATCGGCCTCGGCCTCCACAACTTGCCGGCCGCGCCCACCGTGGCGAGCAACCCGGTGGCCGATGACCCCCGCGCGGTGCGCTTCGGCCAGCAGCTGTTCTTTGACAAGCGGCTCAGCGGCAACGGCCAGGTGGCGTGCGCCAGTTGCCACAAGCCGGAATATCACTTCAAGGATGATCGAGCGCGGTCGGTCGGCACCGGCGTGACTGCGCGCAAGAGCATGACGGTAGTCGGCACCGCCTACAGCCCGTGGCTGTTCTGGGACGGTCGCCGCGACAGTCTATGGGCGCAGGCGCTGGAGCCACTCGAAGACCCGCGCGAACACGGCGGCAATCGCGTCGAGATCGTCCGCACGGTGCTGAGCGATGCCGGCTACCGCGACGCCTACACGTCTCTGTTCGGTCCGCCACCATCAGCTGACGACCTGCGCCGGCTTCCTGCCGCCAACCCCCGCGGGTCGGCCGAGGAGCGCGCAGCCTGGAGCGCGATGCCGCCCGCCGATCAGCACGCCGTGGCGACGGCATTTGCCAACATTGGTCGTGCGCTGGAAGCCTATCAACGGCAATTGCAATACGGCCCGACGGCATTCGATGCCTTCGCCAAGGCCCTGGCCGCAGGCGACGATGACACCGCCCGCGAGCACCTGACCGCCGACCAGATCGAAGGCGCCAAGCTCTTCGTCGGGCAGGCCAACTGCATCCACTGCCACAACGGCCCGCTGTTCACCAACAACGAGTTTCACAACACCGGCCTGGAGGGGCCGGGGATGCTGCCCTCGGACCGCGGCCGGGTGGATGGCGTAAAAATGCTGCGTGCCGATGAATTCAACTGCCTGGGCCCGTACAGCGACGCCACCGAGGATGACTGCGCCGAGCTGCGCTTCGTCAAGTGGCACGGCATCGAACTCGTGGGGGCGTTTCGCACGGTCAGCCTGCGCAATATCGCGGGCTCGGGGCCGTTCATGCACACCGGCCAGTTCGCCACGCTGGCCGAGGTCATTGATTTCTATAATGTGGCGCAGCCCACCATCATCAGTGACGAGTTGCAACCACTGCGACTGACGGAGAACCAGAAGCAACAACTGGTCGCGTTTCTCGAATCCCTGAGCGGCCCGCTGGACGCACCGGCATCGCTGTTGACCGCGCCTGCGAATGCCGTCGCTGCCGCCACGGCGGACTAACAGCAGGAGCGATAGAGCTCGCCGTTACTGCGTTGCGGCACACGCCGGGTAGGGATCACCCGCCACAACCCAGACCGGCGCGCTGTACGCCACGGGCTGCTGCTCATCGACAATCACCCGCAGGTAGTACCAGCGCTCGGTCGGGTCGGCGCTGATGCGGTGTTCGAGTACCGCTGACGCCGCGCCGGTGGCCACCACCTCCCCGCCGTTGCTGACAATTTCCAGTTGGGCGTTGTCCGGGGCCGTGACAGCCGCACGCAGCACCACGGCGGCACCATCCGGGCGGGCAATGGCGCTACCCATCGGCTCACCGTCCGCGCTGAAATGCAGGCGGATGTCATTGAAATTCTGCGCCAGCGCGTAGAAGCGCCGATCTTGCAGCGCCTGCCGCAGGTCATCACGGGCCCGCGACGGCGCAAGTATCACCGTCTTCGCCCGCTCCGGCTGCGCCCAGCGTGTGCCGTGCTCGTCTTCGGCACCCACCGGGCCCAGCGCCCAGCCCTTGTCCAGGGCATAGGCATACCAGCCTTCCGGTGGCGCGCCGTTGTCGATGTCATAGGCATCCCCGGACTTGCCGAATACTTCGATACCGACGACCCGCGGTGCGGCGTTCGGGCGCAACGCGAAGTCGTTAAAGGTGAAGCCGGGATCGGGGATGTTGCTGTGGATCAGGTCCTCGCGACCCGGATGGTTGAACACCAGCAGGCCATCGTTGCCGCCGCCCAGATCCGGGCTCAGCCCGAACCAGAGCCAGAAACCCTCCATGGACAGCACGTAGCCATCGGTTGTTTTCGCATTGATCTCGTTGCGCGAGAAAAACACGTTCATGTGACCGAAGCGGTCAGAGGTCCACTCGAAACCCCGGATCGCGGTGAAATCGGCGTCAGTGGCGGCGTCCGCCAGCTCGGCCATACGCTCCCACTTGAGGATGCCGCCCAGGGGATCCTGCAGCGTCGGCAATTGCAGGCACTGCGGCAGCTGGGCCGAGAAGCAGTCGCCATTGACGGTCAGCGGCAGACGTAAATTATCGGAGTGCTCGGCCGCGGCGACGAAATCAAGGCCGAGCTCACGCCCCGCCGCGAAGTAGTCGGCCGGCGTGGTGCCGATCTCACCGTCCGAAAACCCGCTGTGCTGATGCATCGAGCCGACCAGCGCGGGAAAGTCCTCCCAGCCGCGGTTGTCCGGCGCACACAAGCGGCTGCGTGGCGATGTCACCACGCTGACCGGCGGCTCCTCCGCGCGTACTTCCGGGCCCGACGCCGCTTGACGCCCGCCATCGCAGGCGACAAACAAGCCCATCGACGAGGCCAGGGCGAGCGCGCAGAGCGGCCGGCGCGCGCGAGCCCGGCGTGAAAATTGGCGGATCATGATGCGGTGTTCTCCATAGCTCATCGTGCTCATGCACAAGGCAAGAGCAATCTTTCAATGCTGCACATTATGCGAGAGCGATGGCCGTCTCGCCGTGAATGCCGCCGTCCGTACCGGCCATGCCCGCGTTGCCCGCGTTGCCCGACGCCACAGTTGCGCCGAAAACCGTCATCCTACGGCGCTGATTGCCAATACCGCCCTCATGTTGCTCGCTATTTTCGCCATCGTTATCGGGTTCGCGCTGCTGGTCTGGAGCGCCGACCGTTTCGTGGAAGGCGCGGCGGCTACCGCCCGCCACGCCGGCATGCCGTCGCTGCTCATCGGCATGGTGATTGTCGGTTTCGGCACCTCGGCACCGGAAATGGTGGTGTCGGCGATGGCCGCTCTGGATGGCAACCCGGGACTGGCACTGGGCAACGCGCTGGGCTCGAACATCGTCAATGTCGGCCTCGTCATTGGCGCAACCGCGGTGCTGGCGCCGATCGCCGTCAAGTCGCAGATCGTCCGCCGCGAACTGCCCCTGCTGCTGGCCATCGGCCTGTTCGCTGGCGCCCTGTTTTATGACGGTCAGCTGACCCGGGTCGAGTCGGCAGCCCTGCTGGCCGGGTTCTTTGGCGTGATCGGCTGGTCGATCTTTTCCGCTCTGCGCGGCAGCACCGATTCGTTGGCCGCCGAGCTCGGCAGCGAGCTGGATATTCCACGCATGCCGCTGCGGCGGGCCATTTTCTGGCTGGTCGCCGGGCTGCTGCTGCTCATCGTCAGTTCGCGGATCCTGGTCTGGGGCGCGGTGAGCATCGCCGAAACACTGGGTGTCAGCGATCTGATCATCGGCCTGACCATCGTCGCGATCGGCACCTCGCTGCCCGAACTGGCCGCCAGCATCATCGCGGTGCGCAAGGGCGAACACGACATTGCGCTGGGTAACGTCGTCGGCTCCAACATGTTCAACCTGCTGGCCGTTGTCGGCATCGCCGGGGTCATTGCCCCGATGAGCGACCTGCCTGCCGACGTCATGCTGCGCGACTGGCCGGTCATGATGGCCCTCAACGTGGCCTTGCTCGTTATGGCATTCGGCTTTCGCGGAGCCGGTCGAGTGAATCGGGTTGAGGGCACCGTGTTGCTGCTGGCCTACGCGGTCTACAACACTGTACTGGTGCGCTCCGTCCTGGCCGGCGGGGCGGCCCTGGCCATCACCGGCTAAAGGCCCGCCAATCAGCGGCCTTGCGGCGGCCGGGCCCGCCCGCGCCGCCGCCCGCCGGGTCTAACGCTTGCCGAGCTTCAGACGCAGCGCGTTGAGCTTGATAAAGCCGGCGGCGTCCTTCTGGTCGTAGCTGCCGCGGTCATCCTCAAAGGTGGAGATGGCCGCGTCGAACAGCGAGTGGGCGTCGGAACGACGCCCGGTCACGAGCACGTTGCCTTTGTACAGGTTCAGGCGCACTTCGCCGGTCACGGTCTGCTGGGTGCGGTCGATCAGCGCCTGCAGGGCCTCACGCTCGGGCGCGAACCAGTAGCCGTTGTAGATCATCTCCGCGTAGCGCGGCATCACCGAATCTTTGAGGTGGGCGGCTTCGCGGTCCAGCGTGATGGACTCGATAGCCCGGTGGGCGCGCAGCAGGATGGTGCCGCCCGGCGTTTCGTAGGCCCCGCGTGACTTAATGCCCACGTAGCGGTTCTCGACGATGTCAATACGGCCGATGCCGTGCTTCGCGCCCAGCGCGTTGAGCGTGTCCAGCACACCAAAGGGCGAGAGCCGCTGGCCGTTGACACTGACCGCATCGCCCTGCTCAAAGCCGATGGTAATGTCCTCGGCGGTATCCGGCGCATCCTGCGGGCTGGTCGTCCAGCGCCACATGCTGTCCTTGGGCGCGGTCCAGGGGTCTTCCAGCTCCTCGCCTTCATAGGAGATGTGCAGGCAGTTCGCGTCCATCGAATACGGGGAGCTGCCGTCCTTCTTCTTGGTGATCGGGATGTTGTGCTCGGCGGCGTAGGCCAGCAGGCGCTCGCGCGAGTTCAGGTCCCACTCCCGCCACGGCGCGATCACACGCACTTCGGGCATCAGCCCGTAAGCGCCCAGCTCAAAGCGCACCTGGTCATTGCCCTTGCCAGTGGCGCCGTGGGCGATGGCGTCGGCGCCGACCTTGCGCGCCACGTCAATCATGCTCTTGGTGATGCAGGGCCGCGCAATCGAGGTGCCCAGCAGGTATTCGCCCTCGTAGACCGCATTGGCGCGGAACATTGGCCAGACATAGTTGGCAACGAAGTCCTCACGCAAATCTTCAATGAAGATCTCCTTGACCCCCAGCGCCTCCGCCTTCGGCCGCACCTCCTCAACTTCCTCGCCCTGGCCCAGATCGGCAGTAAAGGTGACCACCTCACAGCCGTAGGTGTCCTGCAACCACTTGAGGATGACGGAGGTATCCAGCCCGCCGGAATAGGCGAGCACGACTTTGCGAATGGCGGACATGGGCACAACGGAGATGACGATGGAAGCGCGCATTATACGAGCGCATGCCGCCGGCTCAGCGGCCGAATCACATGGGTCGACCTCAACAGGAGAGGCAACGCATGGATTACCCTGCAGACCGTTTATGAAGAGTGATGGACCGCGTGGAGACCCACCTGCCCGAGGAAAATGACGATGTGGCGGCCGAGCCTGGCTCCCAGAAGAGCCTGATGGCACGACGGTTCCGCGGTTTTCTCCCGGTGATTGTCGATGTCGAAACCGGCGGCTTCAATGCGCGCAAGGATGCGCTGCTCGAACTGGCCGCCTGCACCCTGGCCTTCGATGATGACGGCACGCTGCACATTGCCGAGCAGGTGCATTTCCATGTGGAGCCTTTCCCTGGCGCAAACATCGAAGACGCCGCGCTGGCCATCACCGGCATCAAACCTTTCAACCCGCTACGGGCGGCCGTCAAGGAATGCGACGCCCTGGGGCGGACTTTCAAGGTGGTGCGCAATGCCATCAAGGACGCCGGCTGCACCCGCGCCGTGCTGGTCGGCCACAACGCGCATTTCGACCAGGGCTTTCTGAATGCCGCCGTTGAGCGGTGCGGCATCAAGCGCAACCCCTTTCATCCCTTTTCTGTCTTCGATACCGCCACCCTCGGCGGTGCGATCGTCGGCCAGACGGTGCTTCGCCGCGCCGTGGACGCCGTTGGCCTGGAATGGGACGAGCGCGAAGCGCACTCCGCGCGCTACGACGCCGAACGCACCGCGTCTCTGTTCTGCCACATGATCAACGCCGTGCGGCCGGTCTACGAGCAGCAGGCCGGCTCAACGCCTGGCTGAAGGGCATCGAAGCCCGCGTTGTGAGCGTGTAACATCGATGTCATGTCTCCGTCACCTGCCTGACACGCGGGCTTCGTACCGTGGCTCCCATCTTTTTTGATCAGGAGGCCGATGCCATGGCCACCCCCGCCACCCAGCTCGCGCCGCGATTTCGCGTCAGCCTCGCGGCGAACGCCGACGATGTGCTTGAAGCTCAGCAGCTGCGCTACCGCATCTTTGCCGAGGAAATGGGCGCGCAGATTGATGGCGGTCCCCTGCGCATCGATGCGGACAGTTTTGATGCCTACTGCGACCACCTGATCGTGCGCGATGACAGCGGCCGGATGGTGGCCTGCACGCGGTTGTTGACCGGCGAGCGCGCGGCGGATGCCGGGGAGTTCTACTCCGAGCATGAGTTCGTCATCGACGGCATCAAGCGGCTCGAGGGGCGCCAGCTGGAAGTCGGGCGAACCTGTGTGGATGCGGCCTACCGCAACGGCAGCACCATCGCCACGTTGTGGTCCGGCCTGGCGGACTATGTCGCCGACAACCGTATCGACTATCTGTTTGGCTGCGCCAGCATCGGTCTCGATGATGAGGACGAGGCGCTGCGCATCATGCAAACCATCGATGAGCGCTACCTGACCGCTCCGGACTTGCGCGTAGAATCACGCAAATCATTTCCGCGCCGTGCGGTGGATTCCGAGGGCCGTTGCCGGATGCCACCGCTGGTCAAGGCCTATGTCAGCCTCGGCGCTCGGTCTTGCGGTGAAGCTTTCTGGGACGAGGAATTCCATTGCGTCGACGTGTTCATGCTGCTGAACATCAAGGAACTGCACCCGCGGTATCGCCGGCGGTTTCTGGGGCCGCGGCTGGGGGGCTGATCGCCCGATCACTGCGCCGCACGCTGCGGCTTGGCGGATTCGCTCTCGGCCTGCTGTACGGGATCGTGCTGGCGCTGCTGGCGCTGATTCGCAAGAACCCGCATCCGCTGGCCGGCCACTACTATCGCCTGATGTCCCGCATCGTCGGCCTGCGAATTACGGTGGACGGAACGGCCACCGCCGCGCCGACGCTGCTGGTCGGCAACCATATCTCCTGGCTCGACATTCTGGTCATCGGCAGTGCCGTGGACACGCTGTTTGTGTCCAAAGCCGACGTCAAGCGCTGGCCGGTCGTGAGCCTGCTGACGCGTGCCGGAAAAACGCTATACATCGAGCGCGGGGCGCATGGCACGGCAGACTTGCGCGCGCAGATGCGCGAACACTTCGCCAACGGCGAACGCGTGCTGATTTTCCCCGAAGGCACCACCACCCGCGGTGATGACACCCGACGCTTCCAGCCCCGGCTGTTCGCCGTGGCCATCGAGCACGCCATTCCGGTGCAAGTCTTTGCGGTGCACTATCGACAGGCCATCGCGGCCTATGTCGATGACATCTCGCTGATGGACGTGTTGTGGGGCTGCATTGCCGAGCCCCACATTGATGTTTATCTGCGGCTGGGGCCAGTGCTGCCCCCCTGCGAGCGCCGTGACGACTACGCCCGTGCGGCGCAAGACTGGACCCGGGCCGAACTGGCGGAATTTCACCGCACGCACCCGCGCTTCGACAGCTAGGGTGTAACGGCTGCGCCGGTGTCGGCGGAGCCATCGGCAACAATAACGCCCGCATCAACCGCCGGGTTGCTGCCCGCAGCAGCCACGGCCAGCGCGTGCAGGTGCGCCCGCAACACCAGATCTACTGCGCGCTCCAGCCGCCGCAAATGCTCCAGCGCCAGCATCAGGCGACGAATCTCGTAAGGAGCGGAAGTCCTGCGCAGCAGTGCTTCCTTGGTCTCGGCGCAGCGTTGGGCCCACACATCCCGCTCCTCAACCGGCACGGACTCTGCGACAAGCAGTTCGTCCGCGGAGGCCAGCAGCGCCATCCATGACGTCTGCTCCGCGGCAGGCATGGCCGGCGCCGCGGCGATTTCACGCAGAGCGAGCATTTCGTCCAGTGCATCGTCGAGGTCGCGCAGGCTGCGCAACGCGCGCGGCACCATCTCGGCCATCGATTCGTTCAGCGGCATGGCCAGAATTTGCTGAACATAGTCGGCAATACGTCCGGACAAGAGCATCAGTCCCTCACGGCCGCGCTGCAGATCGCCGAGTTCACCATAGCCACCCAGCGCCGCTCGCAACAGGCGCCGCCCCTGCATGACGGCCCGCCCCAATTCGGCTGAAAGAGCCTGCCGCGCCAGCGCGGGCGTGGCCAGCAAGGTCTGATCGAGATGCTGTGGCCGGGCCTGACGCTCTTCATCGGTATGAAAGAGCGATTCCAGCCAGCGCACCAGCGGTCGCGTCAGCGGCAGAAACAGCACCACTCCAAGGACGTTGAAAGTGGTGTGGAACAGAGCCAGTACGGCCACCGTGCCGCCGGCGCCCGTCCCGGATTCGTCCGCCGCCAGATGCATCAGCAAGGGAATGAGCAGCGGTAGCAAGAGCAACGCTACGAGGCCGGTACCAAAATTGAAAGCCAGGTGCGCCAGCGCTGCACGCCGGGCACTGGGAGTGGCACCGATGGTACTGATGATGGCCGTGGTCGTTGTGCCGATATTGGCGCCGATGACCATGGCCGCCGCCGCCGGCAACGGCACCAGATTCCCGGCCGCCAATGTCAGGATGACCGTCAGCGCTGCCGAAGACGACTGCATCAACGTGGTCAGCACCGCGCCCAGCAGCACCGCGATCATGACGCCGCCAAGGCCCGGACGCAGCCAGTCCTGTAGCGGCAGCGTGTGACCCAGATCGCCAAAGCCTACGCGCAGCAGGTCAACGCCGAAGAAAAACAGCCCAAAGCCCACGATCGCAAAGCCGATAGCGCCCGCGCGACGTGCGCCGGCGAAGGTGCGCAGCAGCATGCCGATGCCAATCAAGGGCAACGCGAAGGCCTTGATATTGAGTTGAAATCCCACCAGCGCTACCAGCCACGACGTCACCGTCGTCCCGATGTTGGCGCCATAGATGACCGGCACGGCCTGGCTCAGTGTCAGCAGCCCGGCATTGACGAAGCCCAGGGTCGCCACGGTGGTCGCGCTCGACGACTGCACTGCCCCGGTCAGCAACGCCCCCGTCAGCACGCCTTTGAGCGGATGGCCGGTTGCCCGCTCCAGTACCCGGCGCAACCCATCCCCGGCCGCCTCGCGGAGCCCCTCGGTCATCGCCATCATGCCGAGCAGCAACAAACCCACGCCGCCAAGCAGCGTACCGAGCATGAGCGCATCCATAGATCGCAGCCTCCGTTGTCCTTCGGGACGGTGATGTGTCCATCTTGCCTCGCGGGCATACTCGATGGGCGGATTGAGACGACCGACCACCACCGCGCTGCTGCGATAATGCGCGTCATCACCACTCGCGCGTTCAGGTATGCAGATTTCCGCCCCCGCCGGTCGTATCGGCTTTATCTCACTCGGCTGCCCCAAGGCGCTGGTGGACTCCGAGCGCATCCTGACCCAGCTCAAAACCGAGGGCTACGGCATCGTGCCGCGCTACAGCGAAGCGGATCTGGTCATCGTCAACACCTGCGGGTTCATTGATGCGGCGATCGAGGAGTCACTGGACACCATCGACGAGGCCCTGAGCGAAAACGGCAAGGTGATCGTGACCGGCTGCCTGGGCAAGAATGACGGTCGCATTCGTGAACGCTTCCCCGATGTGTTGGCTATCACCGGCCCGCAGGACTACACCGCGGTCATGTCGGCGGTGCATGCCCAATTGCCGCCGCCACACGACCCGTTCCTCGACCTGGTGCCCGACCAGGGCCTGCGCCTGACACCACGCCACTACGCCTACCTGAAGATTTCCGAAGGCTGCAATCACAAGTGTCGTTTCTGCATCATCCCTGACCTGCGCGGCAAGCTGATGTCGCGTGGCATCGATGACGTGATGCTTGAGGCCGAGCGGCTGGCACGCGCTGGCGTAAAAGAACTGCTGGTTGTCGCCCAGGACACCAGCGCCTACGGGGTCGATATCCGCTACCGCCCGGGCGAGTGGCGGGGGGCGGAACGGCGCAGCCACCTAACCGACCTTTGCCGCGCACTGGGCGAGCTCGACATCTGGGTGCGCCTGCACTACGTCTACCCCTACCCGCATGTGGACGACATCATTCCGCTGATGGCCGAGGGCAACATCCTTCCCTACCTCGATATCCCGCTACAGCACGGCAGTCCCGCCGTGCTCAAGCGCATGCGCCGCCCGGCCGCCGCCGAGAATACGCTGGCCCGCATTCGCCGCTGGCGTGAGATCTGCCCGGAGCTGATCCTGCGCAGCACCTTCATCGTTGGCTTCCCCGGCGAGACCGACGCCGAGTTCAACGAGTTGCTGGACTTCATCGAGGAAGCACAGCTCGATCGTGTCGGCTGCTTCGAATACTCGCCGGTCGAGGGCGCGGCCGCCAATGCGCTGCCCGACCCGGTGCCCGCCGAGATCGCCAACGAGCGCAAGGCGCGTTTCATGGCAGCGCAGGAGCGCATCAGCCAGGCCAAGCTCGAGGATCGGGTCGGCGACGAGTGCGCGATTCTCGTCGACGAGGCGGACGACATTGTCTGTACCGGGCGCAGCTACGCCGAGGCCCCCGGCATCGACGGCGTGGTGCACCTGCCGCAGGGCAGTGGCCGGCCGGGCGAGATCGTGTTTGCCGAGATCATGGGCGTTCACGGTCACGATTTGATGGCGCGGCCACTGGCAGACTGAATCCACCCCGGCGCCCGGCCGCCGTGGCTTCGTCAGGAGCGGCCATTGCGCCGCAGCATGCGCGTGCTATAAATTCGACTTCTGTCATTTTCAGAGCGCGCCATGAACGACGCCACATACCCGCCGGTCCCGACTCGGCACGGCAGCCAGCCCGATGCCTGGCTCCCCTTCGTCAAGCCACTGCGCGCGCTGATGGGCGACCGCACGCTGCCGGATGGCGCGCTGATGGCGCAATTCGGAACGCAGCTGCGGGCCGGCGACCCGGCCATGGACACGCTGGTCGCATGGATGTTTGACACCGGCATCAGCGCCACCAAGCCGCTGTTCATGCGCGCGCTGGAACAGGGCATAGACCAGGTCGCGGACGCGCCGCCGCCACTGCGGGCCTTCTTTGCAGGCATCGAAACCCCACCGGACTGGGTCGATGCGCAGCAGCTGGCCCGCGGCGCCGATGCCGCCGCGATGCTCGGCGAGCCGCTGCTTAACGGCCTGCGCGACTACGTGCTGATGGGCGGCTACTTGTCCTCATCCATCAACGAAGTGCTGGCCCGTAGCGGCGGACTGGAGGCCGGCCCGGTCAAGCGCCTGGCCGAAACCACGCAATGGTTTCTCGATGTCACGGCCCCGGGCGGGCTGGACCGCTTCGCCCCCGGGTTCATCGCCACAGTGCGCGTGCGCTGGGTACATGCGCTGGTGCGCCGGCACCTGAGCCGGCAGCCCGACTGGGACATGGACCACCACGGATTGCCAATCAACCAGACGGACATGATCGTGACCTGGCTGGGGTTTGCCCTGGCCGGTCCGCTGTCGGCCCTGCTGCAGGGCCAGCTGGTACTTACCCGCGCGGACATGAAGGCCTATCTGCACCTGCACAAGTACGCCCATTGGCTGATGGGCGTCGACCCGGATGCCCTGAGTGATGACCTGGCTCACTGCGCCTGGCTGCTGGCCAACAACACGCTGACCCAACCCGGCCCGAGTCCGGTCAGCCTGCGCATGGCGCGGGCCCTGGCCGACTACAAACTCGCCCAGAATTACGCCCGCTTTGGCGCGGTGCGCAAGCACTGGGAACGGCACGTGCAGCTCAGCCGCAGCCGGTTCTTTCTGGGCCGGCAGAGCATGGCGTCTCTGGGCCTGGAGTCACACCCCCTGCCCTGGGCTCCGCTGGCGGAATGGCCCGGACGCGCGGTCAGTAGCGTCGCACGCCGCTTTCTTCCGGGGCTACGCGGCCAACTGATTCGCTCCGGCCGGCAACGCCAGCGGGAGTTGCTCGACGCCGTCTATCTTGGCCTCGACCGACACTGGGCCCCCGAACGCAACAGCCGCGTGGCCGCCAACGTCAGCTAAGCAAGCTGTACGGCCCGCCGCGCTCGAGCGCGCGCTGATAGGCCGGCCGGGCCTGCATGGTCTTGAGCATCTTCGCCAGATGGCTGTACCGCTGAAACTTCGCCCCGCGGCTTGCGGCCGCCTCCAGCCCGAAGCTCATCATGATGTCCGCCGCGGTGAACTGATCGCCCGTAAACCAGGCGTTCTCGCCGAGATGCGCATCGAGATAGGCCAGATTGGCACTGAGGTTCGGCTCCAGATAGCTCTTCTTGACCTTGCCGGAAATGCCCTTGGCGATGGGCCGGACAATGAACGGCATCGGCGCGGTTTCGATGCGGTTGAAGATCAGCGTCATGACCAGCAGCGGCGCCAGCGTGCCCTCCGCGTAGTGCAGCCAGTAGCGATACCAGCGATGCTCGGCGGTGCCCACGGCGGGCGCCAACGGGCCGGGGAAGCGTTCGCAAAGGTATTCGACGATGTTCCCGGACTCCGCCACAACGATGCCGTCGTCATCAATCAGCGGCGATTTGCCCAGCGGGTGCACGGCCTTTAGCTCCGGTGGCGCCAGGCTGGTCGCCGGGTCCCGCGCATAGCGTTTGACGGTGTAGTCGACCTCGAGCTCTTCGAGCAGCCACAGCACCCGTTGCGAGCGCGAATTTTCGAGATGGTGAACGGTAATCATGGGCGGGTTTCCAGATCGAGAGTGGGGGAATCGTTTGCGGACCGGGTCGGCGCACGCGAGGATGGCAGGACGACGGCAAGGCCTCCGCCTCGCGGATCCGCCGCGGCATCAACCTGCCCGCTGCGCAGATGCCATTGAATCAGCTGCATGTTGCCGTAATCCCAGCCCATGTCTTCCAGGGTATGACCGCGGGCCCGGAGTGTCTTGCGCTCGGCCGCGGTCAGCGCCCCCGGCCCGAGCTGCACCAGATCCGGAAGATACTGATGATGAAAACGCGGCAGCGCCACGGCCGCCTGCGCATCGGGGTCGTCCATCAACTGCAGCAGCGCCAGCAACACCATCGAGATGATGCGGCTACCGCCCGGCGTGCCCAACGCGGCAACCCGGTCCGCCCCCTCAAGGAACGCGGGCGACATCGACGACAGCATGCGCTTGCCCGGCGCGATCAGGTTGGCCTCGCCTCCGGTCAGGTCGTAGGCGTTGGCCACGCCTGGGGCGATCACGAAATCGTCCATCTCGTTGTTGAGCAGCACCCCGGTATCGCCGGCAACAAAGCCCGACCCGAGCAGGTAATTCAGCGACAACGTCGCCGCCACCCGATTGCCGTCGCTATCCATCAGCGAGAAATGCGTGGTGTTCACGCCCATCCCTACCGAGGCGATGGGCTCGGGCGCCAGGTCGGCACTCGGCGTGGCCTGGCGCGGGTCGAAGGACTTAAGCCACTGCTCGGCATGCGCCGCCGAAAGCAGCGTGCGGCTGGGCACATCGACGAAGTCCGGGTCACCCATGTAGCGCGTGCGGTCGAAATAGGCACGGCGCATCGCCTCGATGAGCATGTGCTTCCGATCCACGGCGGAGGCCTTGGCGTAGCCCATGCGTTCGAGCAAATTGAGTGCGATACCGATGACCAGCCCGCCGGACGACGGGGGCGGCGCACTGACGATTTGCCAGTCACCAAAACTCAGCACCAGCGGCGCGCGCTCGATGATCCGATATTGCTCCAGGTCTTGCGCCGTCCAGACTCCCCCGGCCGCCTGCACACTGGCGACCAAGGTATCGGCCACCGGCCCGGCATAGAACCCGTCACGCCCGAAAGCGGCGAGCTTCTCCAGTGTTCGGCTCAGATCGCGCTGACGCAGGATCGCGCCCTCCTGCAGCGGCTGGTCATCCGCGAACCAGATCGCACGGGTACTGGCAAAGCGCTGCAGATGTGCCGCGCGGCGCTCGATGATGCGGGCCAGCCGCGGGCGTACCGCCATGCCCTCGCGCGCATAGCGAATCGCCGGGGCCAGACTGCGCGACAGGGGCAGACGGCCATAATTGTCGGCCAGATGCACCAGCGCCGCCGGCAATCCCGGAATCCCGGAGGCCAGCGGGCCCACCGTCAGCTTGTCGCGATCCGGCTGCCCTTCTTCGTCGTGGTACATCGCGCCGCGAATGGCCAGCGGAGCCACCTCGCGGGCGTCAATAAAACGCTTGCGGCCGGTCTCCCCCTCATGCAGCAGGAAAAACCCGCCGCCCCCGAGCCCCGAGCCGCCGGGCTCGACGACGCCAAGCGCTGCCGACACGGCCACCGCCGCATCAAAGGCATTCCCACCCGCGGCCAGAATCTCTTCTCCCGCCTGGGTTGCCAGCGGATGGGCGGTAGCGATGGCCGCCGCCGGAGGCGTGGGCCGCAGCGCGAGAGCCGGTATCGCCCAGAACCCACAGCCAATCAGCACCATGATGTACCGCCAGCGGCACACGCTCCGGACGCTGCGTTCTGTCGTCATCGTGTGAATCAGATTCCGCTCGCCTGACGCGCCCGCACAGCTTCCAGCACCGGCTCCGGCACCAGACCGGAAACATCGCCGTTGAGGCTGGCAATTTCGCGAACCAGCGTCGACGAGATATGGGCGAACTGCGCCGTGGGCGGCAGAATGACGGTGTCGAGATTGGGGTCGAGATGCTTGATCATCCGCGCCATCTGCGACTCGTAATCAAAGTCGGTGACGTTGCGCACTCCGCGCACCAGCACCTGAATGTTGCGCACCCGGGCAAACTCGACCATCAAGCCCTCGAAGCCGGCAACCTCGATGTTGGTCAGGTCGGACAGGCTGTCCTCGGCCATCTTCACGCGCTGCTCGAGCGTGAACAGGGGCCGTTTGGCCGACGAGACCGCGATGGCCACCACCACGCGCTCGAACATGCGACTGGCACGGCGGATCATGTCGGCGTGGCCGAGCGTGAT
>JBDNBC010000153.1:0-7492 GCA_039768115.1 Oceanococcaceae bacterium | reverse complement strand
TGGGGCCATCAAGGGCATTGAACAGGGGCGCAGACCCGTCGGTTGATTACGGCGGGCGCTGCCACAAGGTGATGCGCGACGAGAACAGCGACAGGACTTCAGACGAGAGCGGGGTGAATTGCTGCGGCTGATGCCCTAGGAGCGCGACGTTGCGGCCGCCGGCGCGCCGCCAGACCGGCCGCGCGTCGGAAACGACAGGCGCATGATCTTCGCAATCGTTGTGCCCAGTTGCCGACCGAAGCCGTGGCTGTTGTAGGGCAGGCCGTAGCGCCGGGCCAGCGCCTCGACCCGCGGGGCCAGTTCGGGGTATCGGTTGCTGGGCAGGTCAGGAAACAGGTGGTGCTCGATCTGATGCGACAGATTTCCGGTCAGCACATGAAACAGCTTGCTGCCGCGGATGTTGCAGGATCCCAGCATCTGTCGCAGGTACCACTGCGCACGGGTTTCGTTCTCGACCACTGACGGCGGGAAGTGGTGCACATCGGCCGGGAAATGACCACAGAAAATTACCGCGAAGGTCCACAGGTTGCGCAGCACGTTAGCGACAATGTTGGCGGCCAGAATGATGCCGAAAACGGCGAGCAGCGACGGCCCCATGCCGGCCAGGGCGAACGGGGCGGCAAGGGCGGTGCCGAGCAGCGGCCAGAGCACCGCGTCTTTGAGGCTTTGCAGGCCGACCTTGCGCTTGATGGCGCGCCACTGGGTTTGCGCCTCGCGCTTGTCCTTCTTGCCGGCCAGCAGACGGTTGATCTCGAGGTCGTGGAGGGCAATGAACCATTCGAAGAGCAGGCCCATCAGCAGGAAATTGAGCGGTTGCAGCAGATAAAACGGATGCCAGCGCTGCTTGGCCGTTACTCGCAGCATGCCGTAGCCGATGTCGCGGTCGCGGCCCATCACGTTTGTCCAGGTGTGGTGAACGACATTGTGGCTGTGCATCCACTGGTCTGAAGGACAGCCGTGATTCCATTCCCAGGTGCTGGACTGGATGTTTGGATCTTTCATCCAGTCCCACTGCCCGTGCAGCACGTTGTGGCCGACCTCCATGTTCTCGAGGATTTTGGCCAGGGCCAGACACAGCACGCCGGCGCCAAGCGCCAGCCAGAACCCGGTCAGGCTGGCCCAGGCGTGGCCCCACACCGGCAGCAGAAGGATGCTGGCGAAGATCAGCGCGCGCCCCGCTACGCCGACGCGACGCTGGGTGCCGATCACCCGCAGAATGTAGTTGCGGTCGTTCTCGCCACGGCTGGCCAGTACCTCGTCGCGCATCACGTCGAGCTCGCGGCCGAAGTCTTCAATCTGCTCGAGCGACAGATGGGCGGTGGCGGGGATGCGTTGGTAAGGATGTTTCATAGGTCAATCTCGCAATCACCGGCGGCGGCGCAAATGCAGGTCTGAATGCGACTGCCGGTTTCGTTGATCAGCGTGTTGTCGCGAAGGTCACGGACGCAACCGGACAAGAGCTGGGTGGTGCAGGTATGGCAGATGCCCATTCGACAGCCATGCGGCGGGTTCATTCCGGCATCTTCGGCCACCCGGAGCAATGGGGTGGCGGCATCGGCGTCGATCTCGCGTCCGGCCTGCGCAAAGCGCACGCGGCCACCGACCGCTTCCTCGGGGGTCGGCGAAAAGTCGGCCAGGAAGCGTTCGATGTGCAAGTGCGACCCGACACCGGCGACGTCGACCTCAGCCTGGATTGCCGCGAGCAGTGCGGGCGGCCCACAGGCGTAGATGTCGCGTTCGCGCCAGTCCGGGCAGAGTCGTTCCAGCAGGTCGGGGCGCAGGTGGGCACTGCCGGGCGCTGCGGGCGTGTTTTCACGGGTGAACAACGGATGCAGGGTGTAGTTGTCCTGCGTGTGATTCATTTGGGACAGTTCCGCGCCAAAAATCATGTCGCGGGCATGCGGTGCGAAGTGCAGATGCACGGTGTCCGGCAGACGTTTCCGGGCAATCAGGCTGCGCAGCATGCTCATCACGGGCGTGATGCCGCTGCCAGCCGTTATGAACAGCGGCTTGACCGGGGTCGAGTCCGGCAGATGAAAGTCGCCCTGTGGCAGACCCACGGGCAGGTAGTCACCCACCCGGGCGCGGCGCACCAGGTGCTGCGATAGGCGGCCGTCCGCAATGGCCTTGACCGTGATGGTGAACTTGCCGTCGCGGCGCTCAGGAGGAGAGGAAATCGAATACGTGCGCGAATACTGTCGCCCCTCGACGGCCACGCCGACGCGGACATGCTGGCCGGCGCGGTGGGTGCGCCAGTGACGGCCCGGCTTCAAAGTGAGCGTGCGCGCGTCCTGAGTCTCGTCCCATACGCCGACGATGCGCGCCTGCAACTGGTGACTTGTCCACAGAGGGTTGACCAGCTCGGCGTAGTGCGACAGCCGCAGCGGATAGGTATAGAGATCGGCCAGAGCCGAGAGGGTTTGACGAATGCGCGCCAGGGCCAAAGCGTTGCTCCTCAACATGCAATGAATGGCCATTTTGCCGCATCCCCCGGCCGTCCAGCGCATCGCTAGGACGCACGCAGCGAAGTTGCTATGCTGTCCGGGCGCAGGCCCTGTGCTTTCTGCAGATCCGTGACGTCATGGCGATGTCATCCGTGAGTGCGATAACAACAGGGCTTCGCTGGGCTGGATACTGAGAGAATCGACAATGAAAACTAATGGCACGGGCATCGGCTTGGCGATGGCTCTATCGATATTGACTGGTTGTGGTGGTCAGACCGGCGACACGCCGGACAGCGCTGTGGTGGTGATGCCCGAGTTCGAGGTGCCTTTCGCATCGAGCGAAACCAAAATCCTCGGCGGCTCGGCCGATCCTGCAGGGGGATGCGTGTTTTCCAACCCCCTCACGGTCGATGCCGGAGAGCTTCAGCCCGGCGAAACCAAGGTGCGAGTGCGGCGCGCGGTAGATTTGTCGCGCTGCGAAGAAATCGTGGAAGAGGGCGTTGTCCTGGGTCTACTCGATCTCTTGCCCTCCATTCCGATCATCAATTCGGGCCAGGTGCAGGCCGCACCGGCCGAGACCAAGGCGCTGGATCTTCCGCTGATTCCGGTCGAATCCCGCAGCACGACCTACACCTTTTCTGCGCGGGTGACCTATGTTGACCGGCGCAGCCCACTGGTGTCGGCCTTGCCGTTCCTGTTTGGGGACGGAATGGACGTCAGCTACGTCGATGCCGACATGACCCTCAACAGTGGCGATTGTCGGCGTACCTCGCCATCGGCCGAGACCACGTTCCGCAACTATTCGCAGGCGCTGACCGGGTGGACCAGCCTGCAGTCGCAGTTTTCCCGCACGATCGACTGCTCCAAGGCGGTATCCGAAGCCCGTGTTGTTCATCACAACACGCAAGACACCCTGTTGCTGACCAATTGCAGCAACGGTGGCTTCATTCGCTACGAGCCGTTCAAGGTCACGATCACGATGTCCGGGCAGCGGACGCTGAGCAGCTCGGATCGGGTGACCGGTGATGTGGCGCAATGCGGGGAGTATCTGACCCGGGTGCAATCGATCAACTGATTACTCGGGCTCGACGCGCTGCCAGCTTGGCGGAACTTTATCGAGGAAGGAGTGAAATCCTTCCTGGCCTTCCGGGCTGACGAGACAGTCGGCAAACAGGGCCGCGGCGGGTGCGATGAAGTCGTCGAGGGCCTGGTCGCTATGCAATTGGATGACCCGCTTGGTTGCCGCTACACCGCCCGGTGCCGCCATTCGTAGCTCCTCTCGCAGGCCGGCTTCGATGCGGGCCAGGTCATCGCCATCGGTTGCCAGCTCGTCAACAATGCCCATCGTATGGGCGGCGTCACCACGGAACTGCCCGCCAAGGAGTAGCAGCCGCCGCCCACGCGAAAGGCCCACCCGCGGAATGACGTAAGGGGCAATTTGCGCAGGCGTGATGCCAATCCGGGTTTCCGTCAGGGCGAAGCGGCAATCCGGGGTCGCGACCACAATATCGGTGGCGCAGGCCACCCCAAATCCCCCGGCCATCGCCGCCCCTTCCAGCAGTGCCACCGTGAGTTGCGGCAGCTGCGCAATCTGGCGCAGCAGTGTGGCGATCTCGAGGCTCATCGCCGTGGCCATGTCATGGGCCGTGTCACCGGCTTCAGCAATGCGCTGGAACTCACGCAGGTCACCCCCTGCGCAGAACATGCCGCCATTGCCGCGCAAGCTGACGCCGCGAATGGCTCGTTGCTGTGGGAGCCAGTCGAACACCTGCCGCAATTCGGTCACCATGGCGGGCGACAGGCAGTTGCGTCGCTCCGGCTGGTTCAGGCGAATCTGCAGCCAGTAGCCGCTGAGATGAAGCTCCAATGCCGAGGTTGTGGGGAGGTCAGTCATGATGGCGAGCAATGGATGTGAAGCCGCAGTGTAAAAGGACGCCCGGACCGTGGCGGTTTACGGCCATGGGTTCGCCCTGCGCCATCCATCTTGTGGGCCTCGATGCATCCAGACGAGCGGCCGTGACGCAGGCGCTGCGCATGCAACTGGAGACGCTGGAAGCGCGCTTTAGTCGCTATCGGCCCGACAGCCTGATCAGCGAGATCAATCGCCGTGCCGGCATGGCGGACCGGTTGCGCCTGGATGACGAAGCGGTGGGTCTGCTGGACTACGCCGCCGTGGCCTGGGAGCAGAGCGGGGGGCTGTTCGATATCACCTCGGGCGCACTGCGACGGGTGTGGGATTTCCACGCGGCCCGGCTGCCCACGCCCGCCCAGGTCACATCGGCAATGCGCGTCGTGGGCTTCGACAAACTGGAATGGCAGCGGCCGTACCTGCGCCTGCCCATCAGCGGCATGGAACTGGATTTTGGCGGCATCGTGAAGGAATACGCCGTGGACAAGCTGGTCGGTATCGCGCGGGCGATGGGTGCCGACCATGGCTGGATTGACCTTGGTGGCGATGTCGGAATCATTGGGCCTCAGCTGGACGATCAGCCCTGGCGTATCGGGTTGCGCGATGGCTCGCCCGCAACCGTCGGGCGGGTCGTGGGCATGACTGCTGGCGCCATCGCCAGCAGCGGGGACTATGAGCGCGGCATGACGGTTGACGGGGTGCGCTACGGCCACGTGCTCAGCCCGCTCACGGGCTGGCCGGTGCGAGGCGTTCGGGCGGTCAGTGTGCTCGGACCCCAGTGTCTGGTGGCCGGTAGCGCCAGCACGATTGCGCTACTCAAGGGCGCTGACGCCAGCGGCTGGCTGGAATCGCTGGACTTGCCCTGGATGCTCGTGGATGAGGAGGGCGGGCTTCAGGGCCCGCTGGTGACAACGGCCAAGACAAGATCGGAGCCGGCCTGATGACTCCGATATGCAATTAATTGCATATTGACGGCGCGGACCCTAGACTCCGCACCAAGCTTTTTCCAGTGAGTCCACTCCATGGCCCTTCCTGCCGTCTTTAATTCGCTCCGGTTGCCGGTGGTTGCATCGCCCATGTTCATCATTTCCAACCCCGACATGGTGATCGCCCAATGCAAGGCCGGCGTGATCGGGTCGTTTCCGGCGCTGAACGCCCGTCCTGCCGAGGAGCTGGAAAAGTGGTTGCAGAAAATCACCACCGAGCTCGACCGCTACAACCAAGCCAACCCGGACCAGCCCGCCGCACCGTTTGCGGTCAACCAGATCGTCCACCGCTCGAACAACCGGTTGCAGCACGACATGGAGATGTGCGTGAAGTACAAGGTGCCCATCGTCATCACCTCGCTGGGTGCCCGGGAAGACCTGAACGAAGCGATTCATTCCTACGGCGGCATCACGCTGCACGACATCATCAACAACCGTTTTGCGAAGAAGGCCATCGAGAAGGGCGCGGACGGGCTGATCGCCGTTGCCAGTGGCGCCGGTGGGCACGCCGGGACAATCTCGCCGTTAGCGCTGATTGCCGAGATTCGCGAGTGGTTCGATGGGCCATTGTTGCTGTCGGGCGCAATCAGCACGGGTGACGGCGTGCTCGCGGCGCAGGCCATGGGCGCGGATCTGGCCTACATTGGGTCGGCTTTCATCGCTACCGCCGAGGCGAATGCCGACCAGCGCTACAAGCAGGCGGTGGTTGATGGCCAGGCGGCCGATATCGTGTACACCAACCTGTTTACCGGCGTGCATGGCAACTACCTGCGGCCTTCCATCGTCAATGCCGGCCTCGACCCCGACAACCTCCCGGAATCCGACCCCAGCAAAATGAACTTCGGTTCGGGTGGTGACAGCGACGCCAAGGCCTGGAAGGACATCTGGGGTTGCGGGCAGGGAATTGGCGGCGTCAAGGCGGTGGTCAGCGTGGCCGCGATGGTGCAGCGCCTGCAGGGCGAGTATCAAGCCGCACGCAAGCGCTTGGAACTGGCTGCCTGAGCTTACTGTGGCGCTGGCTCACGCCATCTTGGTCACCCTGCTGGACAAGCCGCAAAGCGGTTATGAGCTGGGCAAGCGCTTTGATAAAACAGTCGGCGTGTTCTGGCGGGCCCGGCACCAGCAGATTTATTCCGAACTGCACCGCCTGGCGGACAAGGGCTGGGTGACCGGGCGGACCGTCACCCAGCACGATCGCCCCAACCGGATCGAATACACGATTACGGACCGTGGGCGGGCCGCGGTGCAGGCCTGGGCGGCCGAGACAGTCGAGCCACCATCGGTGAAGGAGGAGCTGGTCGTGAAGCTCTTCGCGCTGGGTACGGTGCCCTCTGCGGTCATACGCGAGCAGTTGCGCCAGCGCCGGGCATTGCACCAGCGAAATCTTGGTGAGTATGCGCAGGTCATGGCCCGCTATTACCCAGATCCAGCACGGTTGTCCGGCCCGGCTCTGGGTCGCTATCTCGGCTTGCGCTGCGGAATTCGCAGCGAGCAGACCGGCGTGGATTGGTGTGATGAGGCTCTCGCTGCCCTCGCGGAAGCGTCCTGACGAGTTCGCGTGATGAACGGGCGGCATCGCAGCAATTCCCCTAACGGCTGGATCGGTCTCAGAACCCCCTGTTGATGATCATCATTTGTCGACCGGCTCGAAGGGGTTGGGTGACTCAGGTACGCCGGTGATGCCGATCCAGTAGGCGTTCAAAATCGGTTGTTTCCATAAATTTGGTCAGGAAATCGGCGACCGCCGGGTGCGTTGCTGCGCGCTGTCGATCATCCGGGTTCTCAGAGGTAGTCAGCATGCTCACCACGCAGGGCAGTGGCACCGCCTCCTGCGCGCAGACATCCAGCAACTGCCAGCCGCTCATGCCGGGCATGTTGATGTCGAGCAGGAGCAGGTCGGGTATGCGAATCTCGCCCGTCTGCGCGCGTCGGAGATAGTTCAGCGCGTCGGCGCCGCTGGTGGCATCAAGGATTTTTTCGACGCGGCCTGAACTCTTGATGGCCAGCCGGTGCAGAAAATTGGCGGCCGGGTCGTCATCGACCAGAAGCACGCTATGGATAGTTACGGTCATGGCGCATCTCCAGCGACTGAGAAACACACGCTGACGCCGGCCGCAGGCGCTGTCTCGATCCAGATGGCGCCGCCATGCTGA
>JBDNBC010000152.1:0-4457 GCA_039768115.1 Oceanococcaceae bacterium | reverse complement strand
GCCGAGTATGAGCGGCTGGTTGGCACCGGCCGCCGGCTGGCAGATGGCTGGGGAGAAGCGGCGCAGCTGTATCGTGGCGAGCGTGCCATTGCTGCCGCCTCGCCGCAGGACGCTATTCATCAGATGGATCGGGAAGTGCGTAAAGGCCTGGCGATTCAACGCTACAAGGGCCTCGGGGAAATGAACCCGTCCCAGCTCTGGGAAACGACCTTGGACCCGAACACGCGACGGTTGCTGCAGGTGCGCATCGAAGACGCCGAAACAGCTCAGGACATCTTCATCACGCTGATGGGCGACGAGGTCGAGCCGCGCCGGAACTTCATTGTCGAGAACGCGCTGAACGCCGCAAACATCGATATCTAGGCCCGAGAAAAAGAAAAGCCCCGAAAGCGAGGCTTTCGGGGCAATGTCACCGGTTGGGGGAACCGGAGATCCATCCAGGGAGGGGAGATGGATCTAGGAGGGAGTGCCTTCTGCACTCAATGTAAAAGACAGCCTCCCGCCAGAAAAGTTCGCTCCTGACCGGCAAATTTCGCCCGACGTGCAGGCGCTGATTTCAGTGCGCTTCCGCCCAGCTGTGCCCGTGACCGCTTTCAACAACCAGCGGCACCCGCAGATCGGCGGCCGCCGTCATGTGTGCGCTCAGTGATCGCGCTGCGTCCGTCACCATATCCGCGCGCACCTCGAATACCAGTTCATCGTGGACCTGCAGCAGCATGCGCACGTCATCGTTGCGGCCCAGGGATCGATTAATGTCGAGCATGGCCTGCTTGATGATGTCCGCAGCGGTTCCCTGCAGAGGCGCATTGATGGCAACCCGCTCCGCGGCTTGCCGCCGGTTGCCGTTGCGCGAACGAATGTCCGAGAGTACCAGTCGTCGCCCGCGCAGCGTCCGTACTTCTCCACGCTCAGCGGCATCGGCGCGCACGGCGTCCATGTATTCACGGACGCGGGGGAAGGCGCCAAAGAAGCGCGAGATGATGTCCTCGGCTTCGCCGCGGCCGATGCCCAGATTACGCGCCAGACCAAAGGCCGAAATGCCGTAGATCAGACCGAAATTGACGGCCTTGGCGGCGCGCCGCTGGTCGTCATCGACGGCACTTTCGTTTAGCCCCCACACTTGCGCGGCGGTGCGCCGATGAATATCCGCTCCGTCAGCAAAGGCCGAGATCAGCAGCGGGTCTTCAGAAAAGTGCGCCATCAGGCGCAGCTCCACCTGTGAATAATCGAGCGCCAACAGCTCAAAACCGGTGTCGGCGACAAAAGCTTCGCGAATACGCCGGCCTTCGGCACGACGAATGGGAATGTTCTGCAGGTTCGGGTCAGCACACGACAGGCGGCCGGTGCTGGCGACGGCCTGCTGGAACCGGCAGTGCACCCGGCCGGTGTCGGGGTTAATGGCCGCATCCAGCGCGCGCGTGTAGGTACTGCGCAGCTTCGACAGCATCCGCCAGCGCAGGATGCGACGGGGAAGTTCATGCTGCTCGGCCAATTCCTCGAGCGTGGCTTCGGCCGTGCTTGGCGCACCCTTGGGAGTTTTGTGCAGCACCGGCAAGCCCAGCTTGTCGAACAGAATCTGCCCGAGCTGCGCCGGACTGCCGAGGTTGAAGGCTTCGCCGGCCAGTTCATGACATTGGCGCTCCTCGAAGTCGATATCGCGGCTGAAGTCGCGATCCGCAGCGGCGAGCACATCGCGATCCAGGGTGATGCCTCGTTCCTCCATCGCCTGCAACACCGGCGCCAGAGGCCTGTCGAGCTCCTCGTAGACACTCAGCAGTTGCGCATCGGCGGCTACCCGGGGCATCAGCTCCTCGTACAGCTCCAGCGTGATGGCCGCATCTTCGCCGGCATAATCCGCGGCCACGGCCACCGGAACATCCCGGAAGTTGATCTGCTTGCGGCCCTTGCCGACGACATCGGCGTAATGCGTGGTGGTATGGCCGAGCCAGCGCTCGGCCAGCGTGTCCATGTCGTGCCGCTCGTGTGCTTCATACACGTACGACAGGAGCTGGGTGTCATCCCAGGGCCCGCCGAGGGGCATGCCATGCCGGGCCAGAATCGGCGCGTCAAATTTGCCGTTCTGCAGCACCCGGCGGGTGCTTGGATCGGCCAGCAGCGGGGCGAGAAGTTCGGCGACCTGCGCGCAAGGCAGCTGCTCCTGGCGAGTGTTATGCGCGATGGGCACGTACCAGGCCCGATCAGCGCGCGTGGCGAATGACATGCCCACCAGCTCGGTGGTGAGCGGATCGAGGCTGCTGGTTTCGGTATCCACGGCAAAACGCTCAGCCGCGCGCAGCTCGTTCGCCAGTGCGGTGAGCTGGTCGAGGGTTTGCACGCACGTCGTCTGAATGGTGCGCTGCCCGGGCGTGGACGCTGATGGGCCATCCGTAGCGGAGGCCTCCGATACTGCACGAGCCGCGGGCGCTGCGCCGGCTTTGGCTCCCTCGCTCTGCCAGGACCGAAAGCCCATCTGTGTGGCGAAGCGCTGCAGGCCTTCTTCCTGCGCCGGACTGCGCGACAACTCCGCCCAGGTAGACGGCAGGTCGACATCGGCGCGCAGCACCGTGAGCTGCTGCGCCAGGACGACCTGATCCCGATGCGCGCGCAAGGTCTCACCGGCTTTGCCTTTGATCTGTTCGGCCTGTGCCAGCACCGAATCCAGATCCCCGTATTCCTGCAGCCATTTGGCCGCGGTCTTCGGGCCCACGCCGGGCAGACCGGGGACGTTGTCGCTGGTATCGCCGACCAGCGCCAGCCAGTCGGCTACGCGCTCAGGCGGCACACCGAATTTTTCCTCGACGGCTGCGCGATCGATAACCCGACTCTTGAACACATCGAGCATTTGCACACGATCATCGACAAGTTGAGCCAAGTCCTTGTCAGAACTGACAATTTGTACGGGATCAGAGCCGGCCTGCGCAGCCAGAGTGGCGATGACGTCGTCGGCCTCGACATCGGGAACCTGCAAAATCTGCAATCCCAGCAGTTCAATCAGCTCGACTATCGGTGCGAATTGCGCCTTGAGATCCGGCGGCACCGGCGGACGATGGGCCTTGTAGTCCGCGTGCAAGTCATGGCGGAAGGTCTTTCCGGGCGCATCAAACACGATGACCAGGTGCTCGGGGTCGTGCTGGCGCAGAAGCTTGCGCAGCATGTTGCCAAAGCCCAGCACAGCATGGGTGGGCTGGCCGTCCGGGCCGGTCAGCGGCGGCAGGGCGTGAAATGCGCGGTACAGCCAGCCCGAGCCGTCGACGATGACGTGCATCAGCGAGACTCCCCGGCGGAGGGCGCTGGCGTCAGGGCATGCTCCAGCCGCCAGATGTCCGCCGCCGGCTCGCGGGCCCGGGCAACATGAACCCGGTCGCCGTCCACCAGCAGTTCACAGGCGCGGCCCCGCGAGTTGTAATGCGAGCCCATCACCGCGGCATAGGCGCCCGCGGAACGAATGGCCAGCAAGTCACCCTCCTGCAATGCCAAGGCACGGTCCTTGCCCAGCCAGTCGCCGCTCTCGCAGACCGGGCCGACAATATCCCAGGTGCTGGGCATCGCGCCGTCACGGGGGACCACGGGCCAGATGTCATGCCAGGCGTCGTACAGCGCCGGGCGCATCAGCTCGGTCATGGCGGCATCGACGATGGCGAAATTGCGGTGCGCACCGGGCTTGAGATACTCCACCCGGGTCAGCAACACGCCGGCATTGCCCGCGATCGCCCGACCGGGTTCGATCAGCACCTCGACTTCCAGGCCGGCCAGCATCCGGCGCAGAATGTCGCCCCAGGCCTGCGGTGACGGCGGTTGCTCATCGCGGTAGCGGATGCCCAGACCCCCGCCCAGATCCAGGTGCGGCACGTGCAGGCCATCGCTGAGCAGTGCCTCGCGCAGCACCAGTACTCGTTCCAGTGCCGCTTCGTAAGGGGCCAGGTCGATGAGCTGGGAGCCGATGTGGCAATCAATGCCGATAACCTGCAAATGCGACTGCGCCGCCGCCTGGCCATAGACCTGACGTGCCCGGTCCATGGCGATGCCGAATTTGTTGTTCTTCAGCCCGGTCGAGATGTACGGATGCGTTTTCGGGTCGACATCAGGATTGATCCGCAGCGCGACCGGCGCAGCAACCCCGTGCGCGTGGGCGACCTCCTGCAGGCGCACCAGTTCGGATTCCGACTCGACATTGATCGACAGCACGCCGTACTCCAGCGCGTCGGCCATCTCCTCGCGGGTCTTGCCGACACCCGAGAATACGATCCGCTGCCCCGGCACCTTCAGTTGTTGCAGACGGCCCAGCTCGCCCCCGCTGACAATGTCGAAACTGGCACCGAGGCGGGCCAGCACGTCCAGCACCGCCAGGTTGGAATTGGCTTTCACCGCGTAGCAGACCCGATGATCCAACCCGTCCAGCGCCCGGTCAAAGGCCCGGTAGTGATGCTCCAGAGTGGCGCGCGAATACACAAAGCTAG
>JBDNBC010000151.1:0-2530 GCA_039768115.1 Oceanococcaceae bacterium | reverse complement strand
GCGGCTCAGGACTACCCTGCCGGCGGTCGCCTGCAACTTGAGCCCTGGGCTGATACGCGGGTGGCACTTGCCGATGCCATCCAGCGCAACGGAGTGATTCGCGGTAGCGAACGCTTCGAGCGCTACTGGTTGTGGCCCAGTGGCGTACGCGACCCCGGTGCGATGCGCGACTGGGGTCGCCATGCGACGGCGTTTCTGGGTACCCAGCACTTTGACGACCCGCGCGTGCTCGAGGCCTATCTCCGGCCTCTCCAGTTGCGCTGAGCTCGGGGCGCGGGAGTCAGGCGCCCCCGGCGCTCAGCCGGGGCTTTCCAGCCGTAGCGACAAATCAATAGCCTGGACGCTTTTGGTCAGGCTGCCGATGGAGATACGATCAACGCCGGTATCGGCAATTTCCCGCACATTCTCCAGACTGATGCCGCCCGAGGCTTCGAACAACGAATGGCCCCGGTTGTAGCGCTTGAACTCGATACCCATCGCCACCGCCCGGGCCAGCAGGTGGGTGCCGAAATTGTCGAGCAGGATCACGTCGGCGCCGGCGGTCAGGGCCTCTTCCACCTGGGTCAGGGTTTCGGTCTCGATAATCAGCGGCAGTTTGGGATGCCGTTGCCGCGCCGCTTCCGCCGCCGCCCCGATGCTGCCCATGGCCATGATGTGGTTTTCCTTGATCATCACCGCATCGAACAATCCCAGCCGATGCGGCTGGCCGCCGCCAATCACCACCGCGTATTTTTGCGCGACGCGCAGCCCCGGGATGGTTTTGCGCGTGTCGAGGATGCGCGCGCGCGTGCCTTTGACCCGGTCCACATAGCGCCGCGTCTTGGTCGCCACGGCGCTCATCATCTGCAGAAAATTCAGCGCTACGCGCTCGCCGCTGAGAATCGCAGCGGCCGGGCCCTCGATGGTGCAGAGCACGCTGCGCGGCAGGCACTTGTCACCCTCGGCCATTTTCCATTCGATCCGCACATCCGGACTGAGCTGGCGAAACACGGTGTCAAACCAGGCGGTGCCGCACAGCACACAAGACTCGCGGCTGATCACGGTGCCGCGCACCTGCTGGCCGGGGGGGATGAGTCCGGCCGACACATCGCCCGGGCCGATGTCCTCACGCAAGGCGGCCGTGACGTTGACATCCACATGACGCTGAGGGACTTCGACATGCATGGTTTGGCTCAATCGGCGACGGGGACGTCCAGAAGATAGGTCAGCAGGCCTTTTTGTGCGTGCAAGCGATTCTCGGCCTCATCCCAGACTACGCTCTGTGGCCCGTCAATGACCTCAGCCGCGACTTCCTCGCCACGGTGGGCGGGCAGGCAGTGCATGAACAGAGCGTCGCTGGCGGCTTGCGCCATCAGGGCCGCGGTGACCTGATAGTCCGCAAAGGCTTGCGCGCGCTGCGCGAACTCGGCTTCCTGGCCCATCGACGCCCAGACATCGGTCAGCACCAGTGCGGCGCCCTGGGCAGCGCTGGCCGGATCATCACTGGCCACGACGTTGGGAGCGTTGTCCCAGTTGTCGGCCAGCCCGTATCCGCGCGGGCTGGCAATGTGCAATTCGAAACCGAGCAGGCTGGCCGCCCGGGCCCACGACAGACAGACATTATTGGCATCGCCGATCCAGGCCACCTTGCGGCCGGCGATCGACCCGCGCTGTTCTTCAAAGGTGAGCAGGTCGGCCAGAATCTGGCAGGGGTGCGCACAGTCCGAAAGGCCATTGATGACGGGCACCTGGCTGTGCACGGCGAAGGTGTGCTGGTCGGCTTGCGAATCGTTGCGGATCATCACTGCGTCGACCATCCGCGAGATCACCCGGGCCGTGTCCGGGATCGGCTCGCCGCGGCCCAGCTGGGTATCACGCGGGCTCAGAAACAGCGCATGGCCGCCCAGCTGCGTCATGCCCACTTCAAACGACACACGGGTTCGGGTCGAACTCTTCTCGAAGATCATTCCCAGGCTTCGCCCGGCCAGCAGGGTGGGCTGCAGCGGGCGGCGTTTGAGTGCGGCTGCACGACGCAGAACCTCCCGGGTTTCGTCAGCGCTGAGATCGGTGATGTCGAGGTAGTGGCGGATGCTGTTCATAAGGGCTCAATAAAAAAGGCCACCGCGAAGGTGGCCTTACTGCTTGAAGCGAAGGTCAAGCGGCCAGATTCTGCTCCACAAAATCCCAGTTCACAAGCGCCCAGAAGGCTTCAAGGTACTTGGGACGGGCATTGCGGTGGTCGATGTAGTAAGCGTGCTCCCAGACATCGCAGGTCAGGAGCGGGGTGTCGCCATCGGTCAGCGGGCAGCCGGCGTTGCTGGTGCTGGTGATGGCCAGCGAGCCGTCGGCCTTTTTGACCAGCCAGCCCCAGCCGGAGCCGAAGGTGTTGATCGCGTTAGCGGCGAACTGCTCCTGGAAGGCATCTATTGAGCCGAAGGCGTCGCTCAGCTTGGCGATAGGCCGACCATTTTTCGTCACGATTTTCAATCATGTCACGGAACCAGCGCCATGAATAAAGCCCCGTATCGTGACCATCATCAAAAACCAGACG
>JBDNBC010000150.1:0-5004 GCA_039768115.1 Oceanococcaceae bacterium | reverse complement strand
GGTGCCGGCGATTGTGCGGCCATCTCTTCACACGGCGCCTCCGCCTGACCGGGGGGTCGATGGTCAGCCGCACGGTCCGACAGTGGCGGCATCCGCCCGCCATCACAGCCCATCACCAGCAACAGGGCCGCGATGGACCCCACCCGAGAATCGCGCATTGTGTGTCTCCTCGCCGCGAGAACGAAGCGGCCTAGCACGTCGAAATCATAACGCCTCCCACGTTGACGGTTTCTTGACATCTGCCGTGACAGCATCGTCCCCAAGATCAACGGTCTCCCCCAACGATCTTCTCAGACGGCCGGGGCGCACTCCCAAGTGTCCTCCCCTCTCTCAGCGTGGTTTCTCCCTGCCACGCCCGCCCCGGCCTCAAGACCGCAGCCTCCCCGCTGCGGTCTTTTTTTTGCACGGTCGTATCCCGAAGCACACGGCGTGGTATCGGCCCGCGGCACGTCTTACACCAGCGGCTGCGCCAGAATCCACAGGCCGGCGAGGGCCAGGCCCGTCAGCAATAGCAGCATCGGTGCCGACCGGCGCAAGACCAGGGATGGCTGTGGGCAACGGTGGCGGGCCACCCGGTACGCAAGGTCCACGCTGGCCACATGGCCCAGCACGATCAGCGCGACCTGTGCGTGCCAGAGGGCGTTAACGTCGATCAACAACGGTGTCCGCAAGGACAGCGCCGTGCCCCACAGATCCCAGCCCCAGCCGAAGGGATCGGACGCCAGCGCCCGAATGGTCGGCCCGTGAGCCATCACGATAGCGAGGTAATGAGCGAGGTAATAGCAGGCTGCCATTGGCAGCAAGCTGTACGCGTAATCCGCCATCCGCAGTCGATGGCCGCGACCGCCCGGTGTCAGCCGCTCACCGAGCGCAACGGCCAGAGCCACAAGCCCCAGGCCGAGCCACGGCGACAGCCACAGCAACACCAATTCCCCGTGCGCAAACTGCGCCCGCAGTTCGGTGTGAATTGCCAGCGGCGGCTGGCCGACGAGCGCCTCGACGAGGCCCGTGGGGTCCAGCCAGATCAGGGTGAACCACGGGCGCGTCTCGCGCAGCCCGTCAAAGGCGACTGAGGACAGCAGAAACAGGATCAGTACGATCTCGCTGAGATGCCGCGCGCGCCGGTGGCGCAACCCCGCAAAGGGCGCGCGCAGATGCACGCGCACCTGCCCGTCCGGGTTGCGCGACCACCGCAGCGGCGCCATTCGACTGAACAGACGGAAGAACACACCCAGCATGTCGCCACGTGCAAACCAGACGCGCGCACCGAACAGCCCGACCCCCACCACCGTCAGCCCGATATAGAGCATCAGCACCACCGACACCCCCACGGGCCGCACATCCATCACCAGCGGCATGCTGATCAACAGCATGTACTGCACCGTCGCCGGCCATATGCCCCATCCGCGCGGCCAGCGCCGTCGGGGTTGTGCCGGCTTCGTGCGCCCGGCGGGAAGGGAGAACACGTGACGCCCCGCCGAAAAGACCATCGCGGCACCATCGATCAGCGTTCGTCCGGGGTTCACGGGGGCAAACATGTCCCCGAACAGGGCGTTGACATAGGCCACCCCCAGCAGCAGCACAATCCACACGAGCGTCATATTGATGTTGCGCTGTGGGTCTTCCGAGCCGACAAGGCCGCTAGCGATGCACAACAGCAGTGACAACATGACCAGCATCTGCGTGACCCGTCGCAGCCTGGCCAGCAGCGCTTGAGCGAGGGCTCCGGGCTGCCAGCCCTCACCCCTGCGCGACACGGCAGTGACAGGGGGCGACGGCAGGACACGGACGGCCAGCAGGAGCACAGTCAACAGCACCACGGCAACGACTCCGTAGGCGTAGAGCCCCGCGGGCAGCGGTGGCAGATAGTTGCCGCCGAAGGCATGCGCCCCCGCCGGCAGGGGTGCCAATGCCACAGCCAGCGCAATCAGGCCCCGCTGTGGTGCCGCTGTCTCGTTGTCTGGACGCGCGTGCTGCGCCATGTCACTCCTTCGTGCGCTGAATCCATCGCAGCCCGGCAATGTACCGAGCGCTCGGCCATAGCGTCAGCCCAGCCGCAGATACACCCAGGCCGATATCACCACCAGTCCGAGGACATTCAGAGCCAGACCCTCGCGCACCATCACCCGAATGGGCACCATGCCGCTGCCGAAGACGATGGCATTGGGCGGTGTCGCGACCGGCAGCATGAAGGCGCAACTGGCGGCCAGCGCCGCCGGCAGCATCAGCAGCAGCGGGTCGATCTGCAAGGCCAGCGCCGCCGCGGCCAGCACCGGCAGCAACAGCACCGCAGTGGCCGTGTTGCTGTTGATTTCGGTCAGGAAAATCACCACCCCCGCGACCGTCACGATCATCAGCAGGAGTGGCAGGCGCGCAAGCTCGGTGAACTGCGCGCCGACCACCTCGCTCAGCCCCGATTGCGCAAAGGCCGCCGCAATGGTGATGCCCCCGCCAAACAGAATCAGCATGCCCCACGGAATGCGCTCGGCCTGTTCCCAGCTCAGCAGGCGTTGGCCGCGCCCGTCGGGCAACACGAACATCAGCAAAGCGCCGAGTAGCGCCACGCTGGCATCGTTCGCACCCGGAAGGTTTAGCCACGCGCTCCAGCCGCCCCAGGGTTCGGCGCGGGTCATCCAGGCCAGTGCGGTAGCGCCGAATATCAACAGCACCCGGCGCTCCGCCACGGTCAACGGGCCCACGGCCGGAAGCGCGACTACCGCCACGGCGGGCACATGACGTGACAGCCACAGGGCGGCCAGTGGCAGCATGATGATGACGACCGGCAGGCCGTATCCCATCCATTGCAGAAAGCTCAGGCTCTCCCCGGTGCTCTGCTCATACACCTGCAGAAACACCAGATTCGGCGGTGAGCCGATGGGCGTGCCCAGGCCACCAATGCTGCAACCGTAGGCCACCGCTAGCAGCAGAGCCAGAGCCAGCGGGCCACCGCGGGATTCATTGGCAATGGCCAGTGCCACCGGCAGCAGCATCAGGGCGGTAGCCGTGTTCGACACCCACATGCTCAGCAGAGCCGCCGCCAGCATGAAACCGAACACCATCCGTCGCCCCGAACCGCCAAACAGCTGCATCATCTGCAGGGCGATCCGCCGGTGCGCGCCGCTGCTTTCCATCGCGCGGGACAACAGAAACCCGCCCAGAAACAGCAGGATGATGGGGTTGCCGTAGGCCTGCGCCACCGCATCCGGCGACAGCACCCCGACCAGCGGAAACACCGCCAGCGGCACCAGCGCGGTCACCGGCAGCGGCAGACATTCGCTCATCCAGCTCAGTGCGCAGAACACCGTCACCGCGAGCGTCCATGCGGCCGGCCCACTCAACCCCGCGCTGTGGCCGAAGCCACCGCTGACTGTGGCCACCAGTGCGATGGCCAATGTGCACCCGGAGGCGGAAAGACGCGGCATGGTCCGAATCCGGCAGTAACCCAGGCCGCACGATACCGAAGGCGCTCAGTCGCCCGCCATGATGTAGCGGTGGCCGCCCACTTCGCCCTGCTGGAACGGCAGGCCGTAACTGGCCTCCAGTGCCGGGCTGGACCACACCTGATCCGGGCCGCCGGCGGCCTGTACCTGCCCCTGATGCAGAAGTGTCACCGTATCGGCATAGCGCGCGGCTAGGTTGAGATCGTGCAACACGCACACCACTCCGTGCCCGTCCTCGGCAAGCGCACGCGCCTGGCGCAGCAGATCATGTTGCCAGCGCGGGTCCAGGCTGGCGGTGGGTTCGTCCAGCAGGACCATTCCCGGGCCCGGCGTACCCATGATCTGGGCAAGGCAGCGGGCCATCTGCACACGGGCTTTCTGTCCGCCGGAAAGGCGGTTGTAGGGTTGGGAGATCAGCGCCAGCAACCCGACCCGGTCGAGGCAGTGCTGCACCCGCTGATGCCGGACCTGCGCTGCTTCGGCGGGATGCGGATGACGCCCCAGCGCCACCACCTCCGCGACGGAAAACGGCAACTGCGCCGGCACCGCCTGCGGCAGAACGGCGCGCGTGCAAGCCAGGGCCCGACGTGACCAGTCCTGCAGGTCGCGGCCGTGCAGCTGGACGGTGCCGCCCTGGGGTCGCAAGGTGCCGGCCAGCACCGCCAGCAGGGTGCTCTTGCCGCCACCATTGGGGCCAATGACCGCGTGCATCTGCCCGCAGGGAAAGTGAAGGCTCACCTGCTTGAGCCGGGACCGGCCGGCGTCGGTGCGCGTGACGCCGCGCAATGCGTAGCCCCCGGCGACGCTCATGCGAAGGCCTCGCTCATGCGCGCCCGCCAGATCAGCAGCCCGATGAACAGCGGCGCCCCCACCAGCGCGGTGATCACGCCGACCGGAACCTCGGCCGGCATCAACACCAGCCGGCTGATCGTATCCACCAGCATCAGCAGAATCGCGCCCAGTGCGGCGCTGATCGGCAGCAGCTGGCGATGCGCCGCACCGAACAGCAACCGCGCCAGGTGCGGCACCACCAGGCCCACGAACCCGATGATCCCGCTGAAGGCCACCGCCACGCCTACGGCCAGAGCGACCAGGGCCACCAGGATCCAGCGGTCCCGCCGGACGGCATAGCCCAGATGCGCCGCGCCGCCCTCGCCCAGTGCCATGGCGTCCAGAAAGCCGGCGTAGCGCCACATCATGACGGTGCCGGGCACGATGAGCAGCGCCAGAATCAGCAGCTCGGCCTGTCCGCTGCGAGCCAGCGAGCCGAACATCCAGAACGTCAGCGTGCGCAGGGCCGGGTCGTCCGCGGCCACCGTCAGCACGCCGAGGATGGCTGCCGCCAGGGCGTTGACGGCCACACCGGCTAGCAGCAGAGTGGATGTGGACTCCTGCCCGTGCACCCGGGCCACCAGCATTACGCTCAGCGTTACCAGCATGGCGCCGCTAAACGCGGCCAGCGGCAGCCACAACATGGCACCGCCCAGCACGATCACTGCGGCCGCCCCCACCGCAGCGCCACTCGACACCCCGATCAGTCCCGGCTCAACCAGCGGGTTGCGGG
>JBDNBC010000149.1:0-12126 GCA_039768115.1 Oceanococcaceae bacterium | reverse complement strand
TCCAGCCGCGAAAGCATTGAGGGCATGTTCGTTTTCCAGCACGAACACGGCGGGTGCCGGCACTCCCGACGCGATGGCCATTTCTTCCACCACATTGCGCAGTTGGCGCAGCTGTGGATCGCGTGTGTCATCGTCGACCCGTGTGCCACCGAGTGCCTCGGCGACGGCGCTGCCGCCTTTGCTGAGCTGGGACATTCGCAGCAGCATGGCGCCGCCGATGAGCAGCAGCAACAGTGCCGTGGTTATCCCGATCGTGGGCAGGAACACGGCTCGATTCGACGTCTCCGCCAGCTCCTCGCCGTGCACGGCGAGTACGACGACGGCGTTGACCCCGGCGATCACGCCGGCCACGGCCAGGACAAAAAGCATCACCAGCGACCGGGTATGGCGGCGCGCCTGATTCTGCCGATCGAAAAACCCCACCGCAGCCATGCCCGCGCCTAGAACGAGACCTTGGGCACCGCGCGCATCTCTACCGCCTCGATCTCCAGCAATGGCGCTTCTTTAAAGCCGAAATTGTTCGCGATCAGGTTGCCCGGAAACATTTCGCGGCTGTTGTTGTAGCTCATCACCGCGTCGTTGTACGCCTGCCGCGCAAAAGCCACCCGGTTTTCGGTCGAGGTCAGCTCCTCGGAAAGCTGCATCATGTTCTGATTGGCCTTGAGATCCGGGTAGGCCTCGGAGAGAGCAAAGAGGCGCCCGAGCGTCTGGGTCAGCATGTTTTCGGCGCCGGCCAGCTTTTGCATGGCCTGGGCATCGCCGGGATCGGCGGCGGCATCCTTCAGGCCACTGACAGCGCCATTGCGGGCCTGAATGACCGCTTCCAGGGTTTCCCGCTCATGCTTCATGTAACCCTTGGCGGTTTCCACCAGATTGGGAATCAGATCGTGACGACGGGTTAGTTGAACGTCGATCTGGGCGAAGGCATTTTTGAAGGCATTGCGGGCGCCGACCAGGCCGTTGTAGAGCAGGACGCCCCAGATCAAGACGGCCGCAATCAGCCCAAGAACTATCCACTCCATGATCCCATCTCCCTCAAAGTTGAGTGGTCGCTACCAGCGACACGAATGTCGGGCCAATATACCGCGACCCGATGACATGACGGCGACGAATCTGCATCATCGTTAAGCAGCGACATCGCCGTCTCCTGGAGGTCTGATCATGACCCGTCTTTCACCGCAGAGCGCCGGCGACAAGGCGCTGTTCGCCATTCTGGGCAGCAACACGCTGGTCATCGTCTTTGCTGTCTGGCAGGACTGGGGCGTGCTGCCGTTGCTGTGGCCCTACTGGATGCAAAGCCTGATCATCGGCTTCTATGCCCGCAGACGTATTCTGGCTCTGCAGGATTACTGCACCGACGGGTTCAGAATTAATAATCGTCCGGTCGACCCCACGCCGGAAACAGCCCGCAAGACAGCGAACTTTTTCTTGCTCCACTACGGGTTTTTCCATGTCGTGTACCTGTTTTTCCTGGTCGGTCTGACGGGCAGCGCGGGTGCGGACGGCACGGTGGCGATCACCAACGAAACCACGGGCGCCGTGAATCAGGTGTATTTCGGACACGTGCATGCGCTGGATGTCGTCTCGTTCGCGGTGCTCGGGCTGGTTTTCTGGCACACGCACCGGCAGTCGCATCGCGAGCATGTGCAGGCCGATCTGGCTGGCAAGCCCAGCCTGGGTACGCTGATGTTTATGCCCTACGCGCGCATCCTGCCCATGCACCTGACGCTGATTCTCGCGGCGGCGTTCAGTGGCGGCGGGGTGTGGATCTTTGCTGTGCTGAAAACGGTGGCCGACGTCGTCATGCACACCATTGAGCACCGCAGCCTCGGAACCATACGAAACGTCTAGTGGCCCAGATACACATCCCAATGCACACGGCCGCCGCGCTGGCTGAAGTCCGGCGCCGCGAGCTGCACGCGGACACCGCGCGGCGGACGTTTGATGGCCAGTCGCCGCGGTGGGCGCGCGCGCAAGGCGGCGAACTGGAATTCCACGTCGTCATCACTGCCCAGTAACGCTCGCAGATGCTGCATCTCCAGGCCGGGTGCCGCGCCGTCGCGTTTACTGGCGGGATACATAGGGTCATACAGCACAGCGTCCGCGGCTTGCCACTGCGTTGACGTCGCCCCGCCCCGGTGCAGGCGAATACGCTGTTGCAATTCTGGTGTGCAGCGTTTCCACGCATCATCGAGCAGGGCATACATCAACGGATGGCGCTCCCAGGCATCGACGGTCATGCCCAGCCAGGCGCAGGTGGCCAGATCACGCCCGAGGCCGGCGGTCAGGTCCACGATGCGGTACTCACCGCCCTTGAAGCCCAAGGCCCGCGCAATCAGGGCGCGGCGCCCTTCGCTGGCCCGGCGGCGGATGTCCTCAGCGTCGAAACTCAGGCACAGCGGCCGCGTGCGCGGGCCCTCGCGGCGCCGGAGGATCAGCCGTTGCTGCGAGTCGCGCGTTAGAATCCACGGTGCATTCGGGCACGACCGGGCACTTGCACAGGCCGGGTCGGTCGGCTCCAGTTCCATACGCACCGCCACGCTGATTCCCTCGGGCTCCTGGCATCTCGTCGCGTCGGCGACGGAGCGGTGTTTACCAGAGGTTGTCATGCCGAGTTCTTTGGATCAGTTACGAGCGCTATCGACCATTGTGGCTGATAGCGGTGACATTGCCGCGATTCGCCGGGTTCGTCCGGTGGACGCTACGACCAACCCCAGCCTCGTGCTGAAGGCGGTCGACGCTGGCGGTGGAGATGTGGCGGAGTGGATAGCCGCGGCGCGCGCGAGTTCCACCCAATTAGATCAGCAACGCTGGTGGCTCAGCGCCCGCTTTGCCAGCGCGATTCAGGATTCCGTTGAGCGATGGGTCTCACTGGAGGCCGATGCCACCTTGTCCTATGACACGGCGGGCACCATCGCCTGTGCGCACGCCCTGCTCGAGGCCGTGGCGCGGACCGGCGGTGACCCGGCACGCATTCTGATCAAAATCGCCGCCACCTGGGAGGGCATTCGGGCGGCGCGCGTGCTTGAAGCCACCGGCATTCGATGCAACCTGACGCTCATCTTCTCGCTGGCTCAGGCGCAACTGTGTGCCGAAGGCGGGATCACATTGATTTCGCCCTTCGTCGGTCGCATTACCGACTGGCATACCGCTCGCGGCGAGCAATTTGCGGATGCCGATGAAGACCCGGGCGTGCAATCGGTGCGGCGCATTGCCGACTGGGTCAAGCGTGGTGGTTACGCGACGCTGGTCATGGGGGCGAGTTTCCGCTCGACGGCGCAGGTGCTGGGCCTGGCCGGATGTGACCTGCTGACGGTGGCGCCGGATCTGCTGGACGCGCTGGCGGCATCAGCGGACCCCGTAGAATCGGCGATCAACCGACTGGATCCGGCGCAGCGGGCTGAAGGCGTCGCGCCGGATCACGGGCCGTTTCTGCAGAGTCTGGCCGAGGACGCGATGGCCGGCGAAAAGTTGCTGGAGGGTATTCGCCGCTTTGCCGTCGATCAGCGCGCGCTGGAGCAACGCCTTGCCCGCTAGCGCGGATGCGCATGCGGCCAGGCTCGACAACTCGCGTCTGGCGTCCACCCTCGAAGCCTGCCTGAAACCCTTGGAGGCGACGGCACCCCGGACCATGGTCGATCTGGGATGGGGGCCCGCCGTGGATACGGTGCTGGGGCGCAACTGGCGGGACAACCTGCGTCCGGCGGCGGTGCTGGTGGCCGTGCGCCGGGTCTGGCCGGAACCACGCATTGTGTTGACGGTGCGCACGCGGCAGCTGCGTGCGCATGCCGGGCAGATCAGTCTGCCGGGCGGGCGCGCCGACCCCGGCGATGAGTTTCCGGTCGGTACTGCCTTGCGCGAAGCGGACGAGGAAACCCATATCCGGCCGAATCAGATCGAGCCGCTGGGTTTGCTGGACGACTACCCCACCATCAGCAAATACCGGGTGACGCCGGTGGTCGGCTGGCTGGACGCGGATGCCCGAACCCGGGCGCACCCGCAGGAAGTCGACGAGATTTTTGAAGTTCCTCTGCGCGACGTGCTCGATCCGAGACGGTATCAGCGCACGATGGTCGCCCGTTTCGGCGGGCTCAAGGTGTTCGAGCTGCAGCATGGCCCGCATCGCATCTGGGGTGCCACTGCCGGCATGCTGTGGAATCTGCAGGAGCGATTTCATGCCGCGCTGGAGCGATAATCCACCGGCGGGCAGGACGCTACAGGCAGCGCGCGCGCTTCAGCAAGACGCCGCCAAGCTCGGTTTTGACTGGTCTACGGCCGCCCCGGTCTGGGACAAGCTTGCGGAGGAGGTGGCCGAGCTGCGTGACGCGGTCAACGAGGGCGACCGCACAGCGATTCAGCATGAGTGGGGCGACGTGCTGTTCAGTCTGGTCAATCTTGCGCGCTTTCTCGATGTGGATCCGGAGGCGGCGCTCACCGGGGTTTGCGCACGTTTCTCTCAACGTCTGAGCGGCATACAAGAACGTCTGGATGAGCTCGGCCGTACCTGGACGGACTGTTCGATTCAGGAGCTGGAGGCGCTGTGGCAGCAGGTCAAGCAAGCTCGCAGTGAAGACGGGCGAGCTGATGGTGAATGACTCGGTAGCCGCTCCGGGCCGGGCACACGATGGCCGGCATGAGTCTGCGATACTTCCGCCATGAGTAAACCGCCTGAAACCCGCAATCTGGCCGTGTTCTGTGATTTTGAGAACATTGCGCTGGGCGCCCGCGAAAGCTTCAAGACCCCCTTCGATATTGGTCGCGTGCTCGAGCGGCTGCTGCTCAAGGGTTCGATCGTGGTCAAAAAGGCCTACTGCGACTGGCAGCGTTACGGTGAATTCAAGCGGGCCATGCATGAGGCGGCCTTCGAGCTGATCGACATCCCTCACGTACGCCAGTCGGGGAAGAATTCGGCTGATATCCGGCTCGTCGTCGACGCCCTGGACCTGTGCTACACAAAAGCGCACGTCGATAGCTTCGTGATCATCTCCGGCGATTCGGATTTCTCGCCGCTGGTGAGCAAATTACGCGAGAACAACAAGAACGTGATTGGCGTCGGTGTCCGGCAGTCCACATCGGACCTGCTCAGCGGCAATTGCGACGATTTTCTGTTCTATGACGACCTGGTTCAGACCACACGGGCGCCGCGCAAGCGGCCGGGCAAGAAAGCCAAGGTCGACCATCCGCAGCAGGAGTTGTTTGACCTGGTGCTGGAAACCATCGAGGCGATTGCCGCAGACCGCGACGATGGCGACAAGATCTGGGGTTCGATGGTCAAGCAGACGCTGAAGCGTCGACAGCCCGGGTTTAGTGAATCCACGCACGGCTACAACGCCTTCAGCGAGGTTCTGCAGGCCATGGCCGAGGCCGGGCAGCTCAGTCTGCAGCGCGATGAGCGCTCGGGCGGGTTCGTGGTGAGCCGGACCTGAGGCGGCGCTCGACCCTCGCTGTCGTTGGCCGCAATGGGCGTGCCCCTCAAACCAGCCGGTTTAGTCCGTTCAGCGCCGCTACTCGGTAGGCCTCGGCCATTGTCGGGTAGTTAAACGTGGTGTTGACGAAGTAATCCAGCTGCGGCGGATTGTTCGGCAGTTTCATCACGGCCTGGCCGATGTGCACGATTTCCGCCGCGCGATCGCCAAAACAATGCACACCCAGCACCTGCCGGGTATCGGCATGGAAAATGATTTTCAGCATGCCGGCTGTGGCGTTGGACATCTGCGCGCGTGCCAGATGCTTGAACCAGGCATGACCGACTTCGTAGTGCACACCCTCAGCCGCCAGTTCCTGCTCGGTTTTACCCACTGACGAGATTTCAGGGATGGTGTAAATGCCGGTGGGGACATCGCTGACCCAGGGCACATCGCGTTCGGGATCCAGCAGATGCGCTACAGCGAAGCGACCCTGATCGTACGCGGCGGAGGCCAGCGCCGGAAATCCGATCACATCGCCTACGGCATAAATGTGGGGCAGGGCCGTCTGGTAATTGTCATTGACGGTTAGTTGTCCGCGGGAGTTGGGCTCCAGGCCAATGGCCTCCAGACCCATGCCCGCCGAATTACCCGTGCGGCCGTTGGCCCAGAGCAGGGCGTCGGATTTGAGCCGGCGCCCGGACTTCAGGTGCAGGACGACATCATTCTCCCGTGCTTCAACATGGGAGAAATCCTCGTTGTGACGCATGATGACGCCCTGATCACGCAGGTGATAGGAGAGCGCTTCGGTGATTTCCTGATCCATGAACGACAGCAGCCGATCCTGCGTGTTGACCAGGTTCACCTTGATGCCGAGGTTGGCGAATATGGAGGCGTATTCGCAGCCGATGACCCCGGCGCCAAAGATCGTGATGATCCGGGGATTCTCTCGATAGCGCAGGATCGTATCGGAGTCGCGAATGCGCGGATGCGTGAAATCGAGCCCTTCGGGATGATAGGGGCGCGATCCGGTCGCGACCACGAAGGACGCGGCCTGAATGCGATGTGTCGGCGAACCCTGGTAGGACACTTCCAGAGTATGGGGGTCGATGAATCGGGCATCGCCTTCGATGATCGGCACATGATTGCGCTCATACGCGCGATGGCGGGAGGCGACCTGGGCCTGGATGATCGTGTCGGCACTGTGCAGCAGTTGCGGATAGCTGACGGGGATCTCCTTGCGCAGGTGCTGAACAAAGCGGTTGTGACGGGCCTCGTTGAGTTGCTCGACGGCATTGCGCAATCCCTTGGACGGAATCGTGCCCCAATGGGTACAACCGCCCCCGACATCCCTATAGCGCTCGATGACTACCGGTTTCAGGTGGTTCTTGGCCGCCATCATGGCCGCCCCTTCGCCACCTGGACCGGTCCCAATAATGGCGACATCCGCCTTGATCGTGTCGATCACATCCCCTCCCTGATCATTATTCGACATGTCGATCGTCAGAAACTGACACCCAGACCGAGATACTGCAAGTTCGAGGATCGGGCTGTCGACGTATGAATAGCCAATGCGTGCAACCCGACGTTTCCGGTCAGCGGGATCCGCGTGTGGAGTTCAGCGCTCCGTACAGCGCCTCGAATTGCTCGGTGAGTTTGTGCCGCGGTGCGTAATGCACCATTGGCAGAAACGCCTCATGGGATTCCTTGATTTTCACCGAGGCGGACAGCGGCGGTTGACGCACTGGTAGGCCTTCGTCAATCAGGATGGCCAGCAGTTCGCGGGGCAGACGGGCCTGGGCGTTGAACTGGTTGACGATGATGCCTTCGACGTTGAGCGTGTCGTTGTGGTCGGCCTGAATTTCGGCGATGTTGTCGAGCAGGGTATACAACGCCTGCCGGGCAAAGTCGTCGCAGTCAAAGGGAATCAGCACGCGCTGCGCGGCGATCAGGGCCGAGCGCGAATAAAAATTCAGGGCGGGCGGCGTGTCGATGTATACCGCGTCATAGCCACTGAGTTTTTCCAGAGCCTGCCGCAGCTTGTGGACCTTCTGCTTGGCCTCGAGCTTGCCCATCAAGTGGTCAAGTTCCGCGGACGCGGCCACCACATCCAGCCGCTCGAAGGGCGTGGGACTGATGCACTGCGCCAGGTCAGCATCGCCACGGCCAAACCGCAACGTCCCTTCGAAGAAATCAGCGACGCTACGGTCGGGGACGTCGTCTCCGGTGAGGTAGCGGGTGGAGTTTCCTTGGATATCCAGATCAATGACCAGGGTGCGCAACCCGCGCGCGGCGGCCAGGGCGGCCAGGTTGCAGACGATGGTGGTTTTGCCAACGCCGCCCTTCTGGTTGAAAACGACACGTCGCATAGGGTTCTCGAGGCAATGAGGGTGCGGTGGGAGATGGTAGCGCAGCCGAGGTTTTCCATCCGCCGGGTGGCCAGAAGCGCATCGCGCCGGGCACACTGCGCGGTTGTCATGGAGCGAGTGAAAGAGAATGAAAAGCCGGTCGGCCACGTACTACCGCCTGCTTGGCGAAACCGCACGGGTTCGCTGGGCGGAGATTGAGCGCCTGTTCGCAGCCGGAACGGTGCTGCATGTTGCCCCTGATTGCGATCTGCCGACCGTGGCCGAAGCCCTTGCTGAAGACAATGCCGTCACGGTTCGGCAGTGGATGGATGACGGGCTACTTGCGCCCCTGGAGGATGCGATAGCGCAGCGCTGGGCGACCGATGAAGCGGCCGATCTGTGGGCAGTGGTTGTACGTCCGTGGGTCCTCGTTCAGGAGCGGCAGAGCCCTTGAACGGCCGGTCGATGTGCCGGCGCCAGGCAAAAAAAACGCCCCGGTAGACGGGGCGTTGTTCATCTCGGCAGTGTTGTGACGGCAGCGCGGCGAGCCGCGCAACCGTCAGGCCGCCAGCTGTCGGATCACGTACTGCAGGATGCCGCCATGCTGGTAGTAATCCCACTCCTTCGGCGTGTCGATCCGCACCTTGGCGGTAAACGTCGTGACCGTGCCGTCATCGGCCGTAGCCTTGACGGTGACAGTTTTTGCGCCGCGGGCCAGGCCTTCGATGTCAAACGTCTCGAGCCCGGTCAGGCCCAGGGATTCGTGTGATTCGCCTTCCGGGAACTGCAGTGGCAGCACGCCCATGCCGACCAGGTTGGAGCGGTGGATCCGCTCGAAGCTCTCGGTAATGACGGCCTTCACACCCAGCAGGATGGTGCCCTTGGCCGCCCAGTCACGTGAGGAGCCAGTGCCGTATTCCTTGCCACCGAGCACGACCAGCGGTGTGTTTTCGGCTTTGTACTGCATCGCCGCTTCGTAGATCGACATCTGCTTGCCATCCGGGAGATGCCGCGTCCAGCCCCCTTCGGTTCCCGGAGCAATCTGGTTGCGCAGGCGAACGTTGGCAAAGGTGCCGCGCATCATGACTTCATGGTTGCCGCGGCGTGAGCCCAGGGAGTTGAAGTCGCCTTGCTGCACGCCTTTGGAGAGCAGGTACTTGCCGGCATCCTGATCGGGCTTGATGACCCCGGCCGGGGAGATGTGGTCGGTGGTGATCGAGTCGCCCAGCTTGGCCAGGCAGCGCGCGCCGGTAATCGGAGCGATCTCGGCGACGTCCATCGTCATGCCCTCGAAATAGGGCGGGTTCTGCACGTACGTGGAGTCGTTGTCCCACTCGTAAATCTTGCCGGTGGGGATGTCCAGACCCTGCCAGCGGGCGTCACCGGCGTACACATCGGCATAACGGGCCTTGAACATCGAGGCATCAAGGCTGGCGGCCAGCGAATCAGCGATTTCCTGGTTGGTGGGCCAGATATCACGCAGGTAGACATCACGACCACCGGTGTCCTGGCCCAGCGGCTCGCTGGACAGGTCAACGTCAACCGTGCCGGTGATGGCGTAGGCGACCACCAGCGGCGGGCTGGCGAGGAAGTTCATTTTGACGTCGCCGTGAATGCGGCCTTCGAAGTTGCGGTTGCCCGACAGTACGGCCGACGCGACCAGGTCGTTCTCCTGAATGGCTGCCGAAATCTCCGGATCCAGTGGGCCGGTGTTGCCGATGCAGGTCGTGCAGCCGTAGCCAACGACATGAAAGCCCAGCGACTTCAGAGCGTCCATCAGGCCGGCCTTGTTCAGGTAGTCCGTCACCACCTGCGATCCGGGTGCCAGTGAGGTTTTGACCCAGGGCTTGGCTTTCAGGCCGAGCGCCTGCGCCTTCTGCGCCACCAGGCCGGCACCGATCAGCACGGCCGGATTGGAGGTGTTGGTGCAGGAGGTGATGGCCGCCACCACAACGGCGCCATCTTTCAGGTCGAATTCTTCGCCCTTGACCTCAACCCGGGCACTGCCACCACCGTTGACCGGCGCGTTGCCGATGGCGGTGTCACCGCCCTCACTCTCGAAGTCGGCAACGGCCGCAGATTTGCGATCACGCTCGGCAACCATCGGCTGCAGATGCTTGTTGTAGCTGGTCTTCATGTCGCCCAGCAGGATGCGATCCTGCGGACGCTTGGGGCCTGCCAGCGAAGGCTGCACCGTCGCCAGATCCAGCTCCAGCACATGGCTGTAGTCGGCGTCGGGCTGGCCATCGAAGCGCCAGAACCCGTTGGCCTTGGCGTATGCCTCGACCAGGGCAAGCTCATCGTCGTCGCGGCCGGTCAGGCGCAGATAGTCGATGGTCTTGTCGTCCACCGGGAAGATGCCGCAGGTGGCGCCGTACTCGGGCGCCATGTTGGCGATGGTGGCACGGTCGGCCAGGGGCAGGTCGGCCAGGCCTTCGCCGAAGAACTCGACAAACTTGCCGACGACGCCAAGCTCACGCAGACGCTCAACGATGGTCAGTACCAGGTCCGTGGCGGTGACGCCTTCGGCCAGCTTGCCAGTCAGGCGATAGCCCACCACCTGCGGAATCAGCATCGTGACGGGCTGGCCCAGCATGGCGGCTTCGGCTTCGATGCCACCGACGCCCCAGCCGAGCACGCCAATGCCGTTGACCATCGTGGTGTGCGAATCGGTGCCGACCACGGTGTCGGGGTAGGCCACGCCGGTTTCCTTGCCGAACACGACGCGGGCGAGATATTCGATGTTGACCTGGTGCACGATGCCGGTATCCGGTGGCACCACCTTGAAGTTATCAAAGGCAGTCTGGCCCCAGCGCATGAACGCATAGCGTTCTTTGTTGCGGTTGAACTCGATTCGCGCGTTGAGATCCAGCGCATCATCGGTGCCGGCCTTGTCGACCATTACCGAGTGGTCGATGACCAGTTCCACAGGCACCAGCGGATTGATTTTCGTGGCGTCTCCGCCCAGTTTTTTCATCGCATCGCGCATGGCGGCCAGATCGACCACGCAGGGTACGCCGGTGAAATCCTGCAGAATCACGCGTGCCGGGGTGAACGAGATTTCCTTGTCGGGCTCGGCATGGGCGTCCCAGTTGACGATGGCGCTGATGTCATCCTTGGTGATGTTCAGACCGTCCTCGTGGCGCACCAGGTTTTCCAGCAGCACTTTCAGGGAGTAGGGCAGGCGGGCCAGCTGGGCCTCGTCAGCAACCGCAGCCAGCTTGTAATAGTCGTAATTCTTGGCGCCCACGTTCAACGTGGAACGGGCCTGGAAACTGTCCGTCATGGGTTTGCTCTCTCCCGGTGATGTAATCGGTGATGTGTGGAAAGGGCCGGCCCCACCGACCCTGACGTTATGTAGCGCCGTATTATAGCTCGGGCATCGCGGGGGCCCGGCAGCGGGCGGGCGCTATTCGTGCAGAGCCTCTTCGATAACGCCGCAACCGAGGCACTCTTCGCCATCGTAAAGAACGGCGAACTGGCCGGGTGCCGCGGCCCATAGCATCTCCGCAATGCGCAATGTGAGCGGCACATCACCGACAACGGTGGCGTCGATCAGCGGCTGACGATGACGTATCCGCAACGTGTATGCCCGGTGATTGCGGGGCGGCTCGTTAATCCAGTAACACTGCCCGAGGCGCAGAAAGCGCGCATTCAGGCGTGGGTCCTGCGTGTCCTGGGTCACCACCAGGGCGTTGTCGGCCAGGCGCCGGTCGGCGACGTACCAGGGCGAATCCGCCGCGCCGCGCACACCCCCGATGCCCAGCCCGCTGCGCTGGCCGAGGGTGTAGTAGGCAATGCCATCGTGGCGGCCGATCTCCTGCCCGCCGTCGGTGACGATCGGCCCTGGTTGGGCGGGAATCCACTCCTGCAGAAAAGCCCGAATCGGCCGCTCGCCGATGAAGCACACGCCGGTGGAATCCTTGCGCTGGTGATTGGGTAGTCCCAGCCGCGTGGCCATACGTCGCACCTCGGGTTTGCGCAAGTCGCCGAGCGGAAAGATCACGTCTGCCAGTTGCAGCCCGGGGGTCGCGGCGAGGAAGTAGGTCTGATCCTTGTTGCGATCGACCGCCTGCAGCAGCCGTGTCTGCCCGCCACTGCGCTGCAGACGCGCATAGTGCCCGGTGGCGATATGGTCAGCGCCCAATTCCCTGGCATGTGCAGCAAAAACGCCAAACTTGATTTCGCGATTGCAGAACAGGTCCGGCGAGGGCGTGCGGCCGCGCTGGTATTCCGCCACGAAATGGGCAAATACCCGTTCCTGGTACTCGGCGGAAAAATCGGCGAAATGCAGTGGAAACCCGAGGATGTCGGCAATGGCCCGGGCGCTATCCTGATCTTCCGCGGCCGTGCAGTACGCGTCGTCATCGGCC
>JBDNBC010000148.1:0-5200 GCA_039768115.1 Oceanococcaceae bacterium | reverse complement strand
GGCGCGATGCTGGTGCCGCGCGGATTTACGGTCAGCGACAGCCTGCTGGCGCGGCTGGGGCATCTCTCGGAGGGCGCCCTGCGCGGTCATGTGCGGGTTTACGTGGATGCCGCGAGCGCCTAGCACGGCTGCTACGTCGCTTGACGAACCATTCGTCGGTAGGCTGGTCGGGGTAATCCTGTGATGTTTCGGAGTCACTCATGCCGACACCCCTTATTCGCCCCGGTATCGGGGTCGTGGCGCTGGGCCTGCTGCTTGCAGCCTGCGCGACCGATCGTCAGCCGGACGCGGCGGCGACAAGCTGCGCCGAATGTGGCGAGATCGTCGACATCCGTCCGGTCGGGCGCGCGTCCTTGGGCGGTTCGCCCGCGGTCGAGGATGCCCGCAACCGGGTGCTGAACCCGGACCCGGCGCTGGCCTCGACCTTGTCGCGCAGTGTCAGCGGCTCGCAGCGCCTGGACCTGCAGCTGGCCGACGTGCCGGTCTACCGGATGCGTGACAGTGGCCTGTCCGGGTCGGTTGGCGAAGTCACCCTGCAAATGGATCACGGCGGCATGGAGCGGCTGCTGGTCGAAGATGCCCACACGCTGGCTGTCGGTGAACGGGTGCGGCGCGTCGGCAATCGTCTGCTCCCGGCTCTGAGTCCTGGTCCCGATGCCCGCTGAACGGCGGGGCCGGGCACCTCTGCGATGAGCGACGCCCCGTCTGAGTGGTCGCAGCTGCAGTTTGAGCGCGACTTTGTGCGCTCTCTGCCGGGTGCCGATGCGGGCGCGCCGCATCTGCCGCGTGCAACGCCGGGGGCATGTCATGCGGCGGCGGTTCCGGAGCCGGCAGCGGATCCGGACCTCCGGGCGTGGCGCTGCGAACTGGCGACGGACATGGGCCTGCCGCCGGTCGGGTCGGCGTCGCGTGCTGCCGTCGCGGCCTTATTTGCAGGGAATACGGCGGTAGCGCACGGTCAGCCCTATGCCATGCGTTATGGCGGACATCAGTTCGGCAACTGGGCGGACCAGCTGGGCGATGGGCGGGTCATCAACCTGGGTGAGTGGCGCGCATCCGCCGACCGGGTGTGGACGGTGCAGCTCAAGGGTGCAGGTCGCACGCCGTATTCCCGCGGCGCGGATGGACGCGCCGTATTGCGCTCCTCCATTCGTGAATTCGTGGCCAGCGAAGCCATGCATGCCCTGGGCATCCCGACCTCGCGGGCGCTGGCGTTGGTCACTACCGGCATGCCGGTCGAGCGCGACATGCTCTATGACGGCAACCCACGCCTGGAGCCGGGGGCGGTGGTGACGCGGGTCGCACCGAGCTTCGTGCGGCTTGGCAATTTCGAGATTCACGCCGCGCACCAGGAGCATGAGGCGCTGCGCGCACTGCATGACTACTGCCTGGCCCGGCATTTTCCGGACTGTGCCGGGGATACCGCAGCCTTTTTCGCGGAGGTGTGTCGCCGCACGGCCGAGCTGATGGCGGGCTGGATGAGCGTCGGATTCGTGCATGCCGTCATGAACACGGACAACCTCAGCATTCTCGGGCACACCATTGATTACGGGCCCTTCGCCTGGATGGAGGATTTTGACCCGGCCTGGACGCCCAATGAAGTCGATCGCGGGCGTCGCTATGGCTTTGGCCGTCAGCCGCAGATGGCGCAGTGGAATCTGGCGCGATTCGGCTCGGCGTTGCTGCCGCTGGGCGTATCCGTTGAGACCCTGGAGCCCGTGCTGGCAGCCTTCGGCCCGCAATACAGTGCGGCGTTTCAGCGGCGCATGGTCGCGAAGTTGGGTTTGCGTTCTGTCACGGCGGAGACGACGGCTCTGCTGGACCCGCTGTTTGCGGGCATGGCGGAGTATCGCCTGGACATGACACTGTTCTTCCGTGGGCTCGCTGACTGCGTGCGCGAAGCGGCATCGGCGGCGGATCGCGCGAGGTTCATCACCCTGGTCAGCGCCCTGGCCGCAACGCCGGACATGCCCGAGGCCTTGGCCGACGCATCCCATCCCTTGCAGCAATGGTGGGGACAGTGGCGGGAGCTGCGCCTGCGCGAGGCCGGGGAGGCGGGCGTCGATGCCGCAACCGCGAGCGGGCGGGAAACGGCGGAGTCACTGCGTCGCTGGTGTGCGCAGCGCGCGGAAGCGATGGATCGCTGCAACCCGGCTATCGTGCCGCGAAACTGGCGGCTGGCGGATGTCATTACCGCCGCCGAAGCCGGAGACTGGTCGCCGTTCGATACGTTGCTGGAGCAGGTCACGCACCCGTTTGTCGGGCGTGTCGACGACCTGCTCGGCGAGCGCCCGCCGGCCGATGCTGCGAGCCGTCCGGGTTGTGGGCGCCTGACCTGCAGCAGTTGATTGTCGGTCGTGGCCGGTTCAGACCAGCGGTCGTGAAGCGCCACCGGGTCCGCGCAGGCTCATGATCGGCCAGCCCCGTGCCGTGGCCTCGGCATGCAGGCGTGCGCAGGGGTCGACGGCGACCGGGTGGTCGGCCCATTCCAGTAGCGGCAAATCATTGGCCGAGTCCGAATAGAACCAGGATTCCTCAAGCCGGTGGTCCGCCAGCCATTGCTGCAAGCGCGTGACCTTGCCCTCCTGGAAACACGGGACCCCGTCGATGTCGCCGGTCATGCGCCCGGCGACGTACACCGGATCGGTCCCCAGCAGCGTGGGAACGCCGAGCATGTCGGCAATGGGCTGCGTGATGTAGCTGTTGGTGGCGGTGATGATGACCAGCTTGTGCCCGGCCCCACGATGATGATCGAGCAGGGCTCGCGCCCCCGGCGCAATGATCGGACGGATGATGGTCTCGACGAAGGCCACGCGCAGCGCCTCAAGCTGAGACGGTTCAATGCGCCCCATATTGCCCAGTGAAAAGCGCGCGAACTCGTGAATGTCGAGCGTGCCGGCCGCATATTGCGCATAGAAGCGCTGATTCTCCGCTTCATAGTGCGCGCCATCGACCAGGCCGCTGGCGACCAGGTATCGCCCCCAGAGATAGTCGCTGTCTCCGGCGAGCAGGGTGTTATCCAGATCAAATGCGGCGAGTTTCATGTGTGCGGCGCTTGGGACTTCGCAGACCCTGTGGAAAAATAGCGGGCAATTGCAAATTCATAGGATTTCATCATGGTCGATCTCGACGGCTTTCGCCCGAACGTCGGCATTGTGGTGACGGGTGACAACGGCAAAGTCTTGTGGGCGAAACGTATTGGTCAGGATGCCTGGCAGTTCCCTCAGGGCGGCATTCGCCGTGGCGAATCGCCGGAGGAAGCGTGCTTTCGCGAATTGTACGAAGAGTTGGGTTTGCGCGAGAGCGATGTCGAACTGCTCGCCACCACCCGGGGCTGGCTTCGCTACCGTTTGCCATTGCGCTACATCCGCCGCGGTAAAACCCCGTTGTGCATCGGCCAGAAGCAGAAGTGGTTCCTTCTGCGGCTCACCGCTGACACCAATGCCATCACGCTGGATGCGACCGGTCACCCCGAGTTTGACGGCTGGCGTTGGGTGGATTGGGACCTGCCGGAGCGCGAGGTCGTCTTTTTTAAGCGCTCGGTCTATCGCCGTGCGCTGCTCCAGCTCAGTGACAAGTGCCCACCGCAGGAAAGCGGCTCACCCTGATTCGTAAGCGACATGCGGAAACAGTTGACAATCATTCGCATTTGTATTTGACTATGCCCATGATCGTATGTGTATGCCGCAATGTAAATGACCGCCGCATCGCCGAGTGCGCGCGCGGCGGAGTGCGTTCCATCAAGCAGTTGTGCCGGGAGACTGGTGCGGGAACCTGCTGTGGAAAATGCGTCACCGAAGCGCGACGGGTGTTGCAGCATGCAATTCAGGATGACGACCAGGCCGCGCCGGCGGCGCTGATGATGGCCGGCCAGCGGGTGCCCGCCCGGGCGGTCAACGCGCTGCGCCCGCCTGCACGGACGCCTCCGGCTCAAGAGCACCGGTTCGAGCACGTCGCCTGATTGCCCTCGGGTGTGTTGCCATCAGGCCATTCCGCTGTAGCATGGGGAAATCTGTTTCCATTCCGATGAGGAGCCGCTCATGAAAGGCGACGCCAAGGTTCTTGAATATCTCAATCTCGGCTTGAAGAACGAGCTGACCGCAATCAACCAGTACTTCTTGCACGCGCGCATGTTCCGCAACTGGGGCCTGAAGGCGCTGGCCGAGAAGGAATACGAAGAATCCATCGATGAAATGAAGCACGCCGATGCGCTGGTGGATCGCATTCTGGTGCTGGAAGGCCTGCCCAACCTGCAGGACATCGGACGCTTGCGGATTGGCGAGACCGTGCGCGAGTGCCTCGAAGCTGATCTGGCCGCCGAAATGGATGCGCACCCGCTGTATCGCGAGGGCATTGCCCATTGCGAAAAAGTCGGTGACTACGTGACCCGGGCCCTGTTCGTGAAGATTCAGGAAAGCGAGGAAGAGCACATCGACTGGCTGGAGACGCAGCTCGAGCTGATCAATCGAATCGGCGAGCAAAACTATCAGCAGTCCGCGATGGGCACGTCTGTCGACTGAGCGACCGCGTCGCGCGGCCGCGCCTGCGGCGGTCGCGCGGGAATGCGTTGCTAGAAGGGTTTGACGACGGCCAGCACCACGGCCGCAATGAGCCCGACTGCCGGAACTTCGTTGTATAACCGGAACCAGCGGCTGCTGTAGCGGTTCTGCCCGTGGCGAAAGCGCCGCACGTGGACGACGCAGCTGGCGTGGTATAGCACCAGTGACAGCACAATCAGCATTTTGGCGTGGAACCAGCCAACAGCGGCGAGGTCCGGACGATAGACCAGCAGCAGCCAGAACCCGAACACCGCTGTGAGCGCTCCACCGATGTGAGTGATGGCCAGCAGGCGCCGCTCCATGACCAGAAAGCGCGCGTGCCCGAGGCGATCGTCCGCCGGCATTTCGGCGTGATAAACGAAAAGCCGTGGCAGGTAAAACAAACCGGCAAACCAGGTGACCATGAAAATCACATGGAAGGCTTTGATCCACAACATGGTCATGATCCGCGAGAGATGACGGGCGCAGGATAGCGTTCAGGCACGGTAGGCGCCCTCGATCGCTTCACGTGTGAGCAGCCCGTAGGTGGTGACTTCGCTCTTATGGATGGGGCGCTCGACGGCCAGCGCCTCGACCCCATGGCTGCTCAGGGCGTCCCAGGCCTCCTGCAATGACGCCCGCAGATGAATGGTCCCCAGCCG
>JBDNBC010000147.1:0-5114 GCA_039768115.1 Oceanococcaceae bacterium | reverse complement strand
GGCCAGAACGTCAACAAGGTGTCGAGCGCCATCCACCTGCGCTTTGATGTGCACGCGTCGTCCCTGCCGCTGTTCATTCGCGAGCGGTTGCTGGCCCGCCGTGATCAGCGGCTGAACAAGGAGGGCGTCATCGTCATCAAGGCCCAGCAATACCGCACGCAGGAGCAAAACCGCGACGACGCGCTCGCCCGCCTGCAGCAGATGATCGATGCCGCCAGCAGCGTCCCGCGCCCCCGCCGCCCGACCAAGCCCAGCCGCTCGGCACGCAAGGCGCGGATGGACGCCAAAACCCGGCGCGGTCGGGTCAAATCGCTGCGCGGGACGCCGGGACCGGAGTAGGCGCACCATGCCCGGCCGCGCACCCAACCACTCCCATACCGAAAACCTCCACGCCCTGACGGCACTGCTGATCGAGTGCGACGATTTCTGGCGAGTCTCGCCGTTCACGACGCCCGAACCGGCCTGGTGCGCGCGACGTCCGGCGCTGGCGGCGGCGTGTCTTGCACTGGGGGACCGAGAGCGGCGGGCCTTGGAGGGCGATCCGGCCGCGTTGCAGGCTTTTGTCGCACGGCACCTACCGGCCCTGGAAACGCTGCCGGATCTGCTGGCCTTACCGGCTAGCGCGGAGGCGCCGGTAGCGGGCAGCGCACGGGCGGCGGCGGGCATTCCCGGCCGCAAATGGCTGCAGATTCAGGCCTTCGCGGCGCAGGTGTCGGTGCAACCGGGTCCGTTGCTGGACTGGTGCAGCGGCAAGGCGCATCTGGGACGGTTGGTGGCCGGGCAGCAGCAGCGGGCCGTGCATGCGGTCGAGCGTGACGCGGCCTTGTGTACCGCGGGGGCGGCGCTGGCTGGTCGCGACGGACAGACGCTGCATTACCAGTGCGCGGATGTGCTGCGTGACCCGGTGGCCGTGCCGGCCGGCGCGCAGATTCTGGCGCTGCATGCCTGCGGCGACCTGCACCGGCAACTGCTACGCGGGAATGCGCTCGATTGCGCGCGCGAATTGCTGCTGGCGCCCTGCTGCTATCACCTGTGGCTGATATCCGACTACACGCCGCTGTCAGCAGCGGCGCGAGCGGTGGACTTGCGGCTCACCCGCAATCAGGTACAGCTGGCGGTTCAGGAAACCGTCAACGCGCCGGAACGCGAGCTGCGCAAGCAGCACCAGCTGGCCGCCTGGCGTCTGGGATTCGACAGCCTGCAACGGCAGTTGCGCGGCGTGGATAGCTACCTGCCCACGCCCTCGGTCCCGCACCGTGAGTTGGCCCGGGGCTTCGCGTCCCTGTGCCAGCGACTGGCGGCGCACAAGGGGCTGGCGCTCCCCGCGGAGATCAACTGGCCGCACTGGGAGCAGCAGGGCCAACAACGGCTACTCCGCGCACAGCGGCTGCAGCTGGTGCGTCAGGCCTTTCGTCGCGCGATCGAGATGTGGCTGGTGCGGGATCTCGCACTGGCGCTGGAGGAGCGCGGCTTTGCCGTGCAGTTGGCGACGTTCTGCCCGCGGTCGGTATCGCCACGCAACCTGCTGCTGCGGGCAACAGCAAAGACGACGTAGCGGCCCGCGGCGACGTCATCCTGCTTGTGGATCTGAATCCGGCCTGATGGACTGCCGTATGCTGCGAGTTAATCGCTGTCAGCTTCTCTGCCGGCAAGGTCTGTCATCAACAGGAGCGTGATATGAGCAAGGGCATGGACAAGAAAAAAGAAGCCAAAAAGGCGCCCGCCAAAACAATGAAAGAGAAGCGGGCGGCCAAGGCTGCGAAGAAGGCAAGCTAGCAGGGTCGGCCGGTGATCTGAGTCAGGCGGCGTTGGAACGGGGCGTCATTCAGACGCCGCGACGGTCAACGACTGCGCCGAGGCCAGATTCCGCCACTCATCCGGGCTCAATTCAATGCGGCCTTCGGCCAGCGCCACGGCGGCCGCCTCGGCCGCTTCGCTCATCCCGCGCGCGCGGTAGTAGCGCCAGGCGCGATACAGCACCGGCGGATGCAGAACACCATTGTTTTGCAGGGCTTGCAGCGCGCCTTCGGCCGCCGCGAAATCGCCGCTTTCGGTGTGCACGTGCACAGCGGCGGCCAGCCATTCGCGCCCCTGGCGGCGCTCGCGCTCTTCGGCCACTAACGCCTGTGCTCGCGCCACTTCGCCAGCGCTCGCAAGGTTCTCGGCCTGCATCAGGCGATACCAGTCGGGCCAGCGCTGCGTCAGTTGCCCTACCGCTTGTCGGGCCTGCGTCACCACCGCGGCAATATCCGGCGCCGATTCGCGCATCCGCGCATCGTCGGCGATCTCGACCAGCAATTGCTGCAGCCCGGCGTTCTGTGGGTCCAGCTCGGCCGCGCGCTGCACGAAGCGCCAGGCCAGCATCGGCTGCCCGGCATGCCAGGCCCAGCGCCCCAGCCATTCCAGCGTGCTGATCTGCCCCGGGTGCAGGTTCAGGGCTTCGGTGTAGGCCGCGCAGGCACCAGAGAAGTCGCCGTTGTGCAATGCCAGCGTGCCGCGCTGGGCCAGCAGCCCGGCGAGCGCCGTCGACGGCAGGCTGGTATAGCGGGCCTCCTGAATGGCGGCATCCAGCAACGTCGCGGCGCGCTCGCTCTCGCCGGCGTTGTCGGCCGCACGGGCATGGCGCAACAACGCACTCATGCCGGCTTCGGGCAGCTGAGCCAGGCGGGCACGGGCTTCATCAAACCGTCCCAGCTCCTCAAGCGCATCCACTTCCAGCACCACCGCGCCCGACGCCTGGGCGTCGTCGAGAGCGCCGGTGAAATCGTGGCGCGCAATGCGGATGGCTGCGCGGCGGGCCCGAGCTGCCGGGTCGCCGGTATTTGCTTCGAGCTGTTGTGTCGTCAGTTCTTCCGCGCGTTGCAGGTCATCGACATCGCGCAAGGCCTGAAACCGCTGCAACCGCCGGGTCGCCGCCTCGTTGATGAACATCGTGCCGCCGGCGGCGATGTTGCGCTCGAGTACCGCCAGGGTATGGTCATAGTCCGCCTGCGTGGGTGGAGGGCGCTGCGATGCGGCGAGCGTGGACTCATCCAGCAGCGCACATGCGGCCGGGATCGGCGCGAGTTCCAGCGACGAGGGGCCAGCACGCAGGCCTACCCACACCAGGATGACAACGGCCATGCCGACGATGCCGGCGGCCACCACGGCCGATTTTCTATTCCATGCCATCACGTTGTGCCTGTGCGTGCCGTGAACGTCGGGGAGCGCTCCCGCGCCTTAAAACGACGAAACCCATCGAAAGGGATGGGTTTCGCGAGAGATCGAGGCGCTACGTTGCGGTAGCGCTACGGGGTCAGGGGTTGCGCGGGTGCGGCTCGCCCACGTACGGGAAGGCCGTGCGGAATGGCGCCGTATGCGTGTCCGAGAAGTCCCGGGTCAGGCACGGCGTCGCGGCATCACCATCGTCGCAGCCGGTATCGCCAGGAAACACGATGACATTGAGCGCAGCATCGATGATGTCCTCCTCCAGCGACCGGCCGCCGAAGGAATTGGGCACACCCAGCTCCACCCCCAGCAGATTGGTCGATTTGATGGACACATCCCCGGTAAGGTTGATCAGCATCTTGTCGGCCGCGAGGATGGGCACCGCGTCGGCAATCGACACGCTGAGCGGCCCCATCGGGTTGGCCGGATCGAACCCCCGGGTCACGTCGTCCGAGCCGCCGATATCGTTGTCCGTGTTGGAGTCATTGGCGCGCAAGGCGACCAGAACAGTCTGGATCGGGCCGGAGAAGTCATCCACCATCGCCGGCTCACCCAGGTTAAAGGCATTCTTCGGGTCGTCGTCCGTTTCGTTCCTGGCGGACTCGAAGGGCGCGATAAACACGGTGGCCACTGCCGGCAGTGCCGTGCGGTCACGCTGGGTGAAGCCCTTGTCTTCCGGCGGTGGCGTCGCGGTGGGTGCAGGGGTAGGCCCCTGGGTCGGGCCGGTGGTCGGGAAACCTTCACCACCACCGCCACCACCGCAGGCGGCGAGGCTGACCACGGCAGCGATGGAAAGCGCGGCGGAAACGCGGAATGTGCGTGTTGTGCTCATGACGGTGTCTCCTAGGGGTTCAGCGACTGGGGATCGACTTCGGTATGGGTCGCGGCCCAGAACGCCACGTTCCCCGAAGCGTCCGTCGATAAATCGTCAGCCGGCACCGAAACGACGATGCTGAGGATGTTCAATTCAGACAGAAAATCCTGATCCGGCCGGCTCTCGGTGATCTCCACCGGGAAGAACCCGGGAACTTCATCGCCCCGCGCCACGGCCGCGGTGATCGCACTGAACTGGTCAAAGGCAAAGAAGAACGGGTCGTCCGATAGCCCGGCGTAGAGGCTGATGCCCGCATTGCCGCCGACCTGATCGAACGGCACACCCGAGAGAACCGACGGCGCGGCCGTGTTGTTGTCCAGGCCCAGCCCGAAGTTGGTTGCGCCATCCATCACGTTGATGACGCCCGACGTGGCCACCGTCTGGTTCGCACCGGTACCCGTCGCGGTGACCTGAATGACCTGTTCCTCGACATTGTCGCCATCGCTGTCGAACTTGAACTGGTAAATCACCCGCGGATCCAGCCGGCTGTCGGCATTGGCCAGCGGGAATACCGTCATGATGAACACGACATTGCCCGGCACCGCCGGATCCGGAAAGGCGAAGACATCGGCAATGTCGAGCGCCTTCTCCAGGGTGTTGATCACGGCCGGATCGGTTGCGAATTGCGAATTGCCGGGAAAAACCCCGTTGGTAAAGGGCGCATCGAAATGATCGGCGGCCATTGCCACGCCGGTCATGCACCCCAGAGCCATGGCGGCTGCTGTTTTCAACATGTTGTACCCCCTGTATCCCATCTACCACACGCCAGATGGCGCCCTCAGCGGTAGAGATTACTCGCCCCGAGACTCACTGCCAACTGAACCCTGGCTGCCCTCGGTCGCGCTCTCCGCCCGAGCCTTATTCAACCGCGTTTCGAGCAGGGTGGATGTGATCAAGCTCACAAGACAGAAGGCAAAAAATAAATAAAAGCCCATTTGCAGCGTTGTGCCGTTGGTGGTGAGCACCTCGGCGGCCGGCACCTCGGTGAGCTTGCGCAGCTGGCTGTCCATCAGCCCGGCAAAGCCGAGGTAGG
>JBDNBC010000146.1:0-5927 GCA_039768115.1 Oceanococcaceae bacterium | reverse complement strand
GTGCGTGAGCGGGCGATGGACCATGCCCGCCCGCGGGCCGAGCTCGATGCCGAGGAGCGCATCCTTGACGCGTTACTGCCGCGGGCCGAAGGCGAGGCCGCGCCGAGCGGTCAGGGCGATGCCACCCGGCAGGTGTTTCGCAAGAAACTGCGCGAGGGTCAGCTCGATGACAAGGAGGTCACAGTCGAAGTCAGCGGCCGCGCCGCCGGCGTCGAGATCATGGGCCCGCCGGGCATGGAGGAAATGACCAATCAGCTGCAGAGCCTGTTTCGCAACATGCAGCAGCAGCGTAGCCGCGCGCGCAAGATGCGCGTGGCGGACGCATTGAAGGCGCTGACCGACGAGGAAGCGGCCAAGCACGTCGATGAGGAGAAAATCCGCATCGCCGCGCTGCAGGAAGTGGAGCAGAACGGCATCGTCTTCATTGATGAGATCGACAAGGTCTGCAAGCGTGAAAACACCATGGGCGCGGATGTGTCCCGCGAGGGCGTGCAGCGCGACCTGCTGCCGCTGGTCGAGGGCTGCACTGTCACCACCAAATATGGCGTGGTCAAGACCGACCACATCCTGTTCATCGCCTCCGGGGCCTTCCATCTGGCCAAGCCCTCGGATCTGATTCCGGAGTTGCAGGGGCGCCTGCCGATTCGCGTGGAGCTGAGTGCGCTGTCGGCGGAAGATTTCCAGCGGATTCTGACCGAGCCGGATTTTTGCCTGACCGCGCAGTACAGCGCGTTGCTGCAGACCGAAGGCCTGGAGCTGCGCTTCGCCGACGACGGGGTGCGCCGTCTGGCCGAACTGGCTACGCAGGTCAATTCCGAAACCGAGAACATCGGCGCCCGCCGTCTGCATACCCTCCTCGAACGGCTGCTGGAGGAAGTGTCATTCACGGCACCGGACAAAGGTGGCGATGCGGTCACTGTCGATGCGGCGATGGTCGAGCAGCGACTGGCGAAGCTGGTTGGTGACCAGGACCTGTCGCAGTACATTTTGTAGGTTCCGTAATCCAAGAATGAACGCCGTGCCTCCCCGTCAACTTCGCTTGTCGCCGGACAAACGCACGCTCAGTGTGGTCTGGGCCGATCATGAGCGCGCATTCAGCGCTGAGTATCTGCGCGTCTGCAGCCCGTCCGCCGAGGTGCGCAATCATGGCGGGGACTGGCAGATCGTTGGCGGCAAACGAGACGTCACCATCCAGCGTATCGACGCGGTGGGCCGCTACGCGGTGCGCCTGGTGTTCTCCGATGGCCATGACTCCGGGATCTATTCCTGGGAGGGCCTGGGCGAACTGGATGCCAACCACGATGCCTGGTGGGCGCGCTATTGCGAGCGTCTGGCCGGCTACGGCATGAGCCGGGAAGCGGACAACAATGTCATGCCGCTCAATGCGCTCAACGCCCTGGCCTCCCAGCGCAAGGGCGGGAGTGGTGGCGGCTAGAGGCGACACGCGCCGCTCGGTTCTGCCGCCCCGGCCCGTGCGCCCCGCGGCGGATGAGTGCTGTCGCTCGGGCTGCGAGCCCTGCATTTTCACGCTTTACGACGAGGAGCTGGAGCGCTGGGAACAACAGGTGCGGGCGCTGCAGCAGGCGTCAGAAGGTCCAGCCGCCGCGCAGGAACAATTGGGCATTGATGAATTGCAGCACCCCGCCGACCAGCAGCAACCCGGCAATGAGGGCCGCCGGAGCTAGGCTCAACACCAGGGGCCGCCGGGGCGCATCGGCCTGCCAGTGCTGCCAGAGGGCGACCCAGGGCAGGGGCAACAGAGGCCACAGCGGCAGGTCGTAGCGCACCACGCTGCGCCAGAAGGCCTGGTTGTGGGAGACCAGAATCAGGGCCGTAATGACGATGAGCCAGGCCCATTGCCGCTGCCAGGCCAGCCAGAGCAGCAGCGGCAGGGCGAGCCCGAGCGCCAGGCAGGGCAGCAAATGCCGCTGCCACCAGCCCAGATCTCCCAGCGATGCGGCGGACGCGGATACCAGCCCTTGCCAGGCATCGCGCGCACCGTCCAGCAGGTGCCCCTCGGGCATCCCGAACAGTGACTGGATCTCCATGAACGCCAGCGCATTGCCGGTCAGGCTGTGATTGAGACTCATCCACACCATCCCGCCGGCCCCGGCCGCCAGGGCCTGCCAGCGTCCGAGCAGCAAGAGCAGGACGAAGACCGCGCCGGTTACTCGCACCAGCGGCGCGCAGAACAGCAGTAGGAGCAGCAGCACATGCTCGCCTCGGCTGAGCTGGCGCGGGTTCTTGCCGACGAGCCACATGATGTGCAGGAACACATACAGAAACAGCGCGTCGGAATAGCTGGCGAGCAGAAAGTAGGCCGCTGGAGCCGTCATCAACGCGGCCACGGAGAAACCTGCGGGCAGCCCGAACTGGGCCGAGATGATGCGTGTCAGCAGCCAGGTCGAGGCCAGCACGCAGGCGGCATTGAGCGCCATCGCGGCGATGTGGAAAGGCAGCGTGGTCAGGCTGGCGAGGCTGCCACTGAGTAGCGAAAACAGCGGCGGGAAGGCGATGAGATGGGGCTTGGCGAGATAGCCCGAGGCCCATATCGCCTCGTAGGAGTCCGCGTCCCAGCGATACCAGTTGCGATGCCAGGGCAGTTCCGGGCCGGCGAGGACTGAGAGCAGGAGCAGGCCTAGCATCCACGCGGCCACCGTCGCCATGGCCATCCACGAATCAGCCCCGACCGCTCGGGTCACTCGGCGGCCTGCAGATTGGCCATCGTCAGCAGCAGCCATTTTGGCCCGGCGTCGCGGAACTGCACATGCACGCGCGTGCGCGGCCCGTCGCCGTCGAGCTCCAGAATCACGCCCTCGCCGAACCGCGCATGCCGCACCGCGCTGCCGATGCGCATCTGGCCACGTTGTTCCTGCAGGCCTGCGTCGCCGGTCATGCGCCGGGGGGCGTGGTGGCCCCAGCCGCCGGGCTCCATGCGTGGCGCGCTGGGGCGCACTTCGCTGAGATGCTGGCGGGGCACTTCGGTCAGGAAGCGGGACGGAATCGCCCGCATCACGCTGCCATGCAGCAGTCGCGACTCCGCATGCGACAGATGCAGCTCGTGACGGGCGCGGGTCATGCCGACATAGGCGAGCCGTCGCTCCTCTTCGAGGCCGTCCGGGGTTTCGGCGGCGCGCTGGTGCGGGAACAGGCCGTCTTCCAGCCCGACCAGAAACACCAGCGGGAATTCCAGGCCCTTGGCCGAATGCAGCGTCATCAACTGCACACAGTCTTCCCAGGCTTCGCCCTGGGCTTCGCCGGCTTCCAGCGCGGCGTGGGTGAGAAAGGCGGTCAGCGGCGGCAGGTCGTCGGATTCGTCCGGGCGTGGGCCCATCTCGAAGCCGCGGGCCGCGTTGGCCAGCTCCTCCAGGTTTTCACGCTTGGCCTCGCCGCGGTCACGACCTTCCTTGCCATGAAATTCCAGCAAGCCGCTGTGTTCGACGACATGATCGACCTGCTCGTGCAGGGGCATCGAGGCGGTCGCGTTTTCCAGCGCATCGATCAGCTCAAGAAAGGCGAGGACCGCCCGCCCGGCCTTGGCGGCCAGGCCGTTACTGGCCATGTAGCGCGCCGCTTTCCACAGGCTCTGCCGCTGCTGGCGGGCATGCTGGCGGATCTTGTCCAGGGTGCTGTTACCAATGCCACGGGTCGGCAGGTTGACCACGCGTTCGAAGGCCGTGTCATCGTCACGCAGGTCAAGCAGGCGCAGATACGCTAGCGCGTCCTTGATTTCAGCGCGTTCAAAAAAGCGCAGGCCGCCGTACACGCGATAGGGCATGCGTTCGCGCACGAAGCGCTCCTCGAACAGCCGTGACTGCGCGTTGGAGCGATACAGAATCGCGCAGTCGTTCCGCGCGCCGCCGTGGTCCACATGCTGGCGAATCCGGCTGATCACATAATCGACTTCCTCGTGATCGTTATAGGCGGCAAACAGGTTGACCGGTGTGCCGTCGCCGGCGTCGGTCCAGAGTTCCTTGCCCAGCCGCCCGCTGTTGCCGGCAATCAGCCCGTTGGCGGCGCCGAGGATGTGCCCGGTCGAGCGGTAGTTCTGTTCGAGCCGCACCAGCTCCGCGCCGGCGAAGTCGCGGCTGAAGGTCTGCATGTTGCCGACCTGGGCGCCGCGGAAGCTGTAAATCGACTGATCATCGTCGCCGACGGCGAACACTTTGCCGGTGGGGCCTGCCAGCACCCGAAGCCAGGCGTACTGCAGCTTGTTGGTGTCCTGGAATTCGTCGACGAGGATGTGGCTGAAGCGGCGCCGGTACTGGGCCTGAATCTCGGCATGGTCGCGGCACAGTTCATGGGCCCGCAACAGCAGTTCGGCAAAGTCGACCACGCCATTGCGCAGGCGCGCCTCTTCGTACTCGGCGTAGATCTGGCGCAGCTCGCTGGCCGCGAAGTCGCCTTGGGGGTCGACGTGCTCGGGGCGCAGACCCTCTTCCTTGTTGCGATTGATGAAGCCGGCCACCGCGCGCGGCGGGAAGGCGCCCTCGTCGCGATTACTGGCCTTGAGCAGACGTTTGATGAAGCGGAGCTGATCATCGGAATCGAGAATCTGGAAACTCTGCGGCAGCCCGGCCGCTTCCCAGTGCCGGCGCAACAGCCGATGCGCAATGCCGTGAAAGGTGCCCACCCACATTTGTTCGGCCGGGCCGCCGATCAGTTGCGCCAGCCGGTTGCGCATCTCGGCGGCGGCTTTGTTGGTGAAGGTCACCGCGAGAATGCCCCACGGGGAGACACGCTCGACCTGCAGCAGCCAGGCGATACGGTGGGTCAGCACCCGGGTTTTGCCCGAGCCTGCGCCGGCCAGCACCAGCCGGTGCTCCGGGGGCGCCGTCACGGCCGCCTGCTGGGCAGGATTGAGGCCGTCGAGAATCGGCGAGAGGTCGTCGGCGGAAAGGCCTGTCACGGATGGCGGTGCGGCAGCGAGTCAGCGACGCATGGTAGCAATGCCGTCCGTCGCACCGGGGATGTTCCGAAGCGGCTTGCGTACCATACGGTTGTCATTCCGCCACCAACCCCCTTGCCGTGACGCCGCCCCCGGATCCCTCGCCAATGTCCCATTCTGGGCGCGGCCTCGTGCTGGCATTGTGCTGTGTGGCTCTGGTGTTGCTGGTGCCGCGGTTTGTCGCATTGGGGGCGGCGCCCGACGGCTTCTATATCGACGAGGCGGCGATTGCCGCGCAGGTGCTCTGTGTGGCGGAAACGGGCCGGGACGCCAGTGGGAATGCCTGGCCGCTGTTTGCTGCGGTGCTCGGTGGCGGTCAGGCGTCGCCGACGCTGCTGTACCCGGCCGCCGCCTGGTCGACGCTGATGGGCGATTCGGTGGCGTCGTTGCGCGCTGTGAGCGTTCTGCACGGCGTCGTTGCGGTGCTAACCGTGGCGCTGGTCGTCGGGTGCGTGGCACGGTCGTGGAGTGCGGGCCTGCTGGCCGGGATCGTGGGGCTATCGTCGCCCTGGTGGTTCACCAACTCGCGCATCTTCTGGGACCCGGTATTCGGTGCGAGCTGGTGGATGGTCGCGCTTGCGCTTTACTGGTGGGGCCGGAGCGGCTCCGCCCGGCGCACGGTGCTGCTGTGGACGCTGGCGACGGTCGCCGCGGTGCTGGCCGCATATGCCTATCCTCCGGTGCGCGTACAGATGCTGCTGTCCGCACTGGTGATCGTGCTGCTCGATCGGCCCTGGCGCAGGGCCGGGTGGGGGATCGTTATCCCCGTACTGCTCGGTGCGCTTCTGCTGGTGCCGTTGCTGGCGCAATACCTCGATGCTGGCGGGTTTGGCGGGCGCAGCAGCATGCTGGCGATCTGGAACGAGGGGTGGATGCGCGATCGTGGGCACGCCTGGGTTGACCTGCCCGGCGTGATGCTGAGCCACCTCTGGCAGCACCTGGACCCGGCATATCTGTTTCTCGACGGTGATGGCAATCG
>JBDNBC010000145.1:0-7213 GCA_039768115.1 Oceanococcaceae bacterium | reverse complement strand
TCGACCTGGCCGGCGACCGGGCGCACCTCCACGACCGGGTCGACGAGGCCCGTGGGCCGCACCACCTGCTCGATAACTTGTCCTGAGTGCTCGTGCTCGAAGGGTCCGGGCGTGGCCGATACGAAAATCGTCTGCGCGGTCAGCTGGGTGAACTCCTCGAAGCGCAGTGGCCGGTTATCCAATGCGGATGGCAGCCGAAAACCATATTGCACCAGTGTTTCCTTGCGCGAGCGGTCGCCGCGGTACATGCCGCCAATCTGCGGAATGGTGACGTGTGATTCGTCGGCGAAGAACAGTGCGTCTGGCGGCAGGTAGTCCATCAGGGTCGGCGGCGGTGCACCGGGCGCTCGTCCCGACAGGTAGCGCGAGTAGTTCTCGATGCCGTTGCAGTAGCCCAGTTCCTGAATCATCTCCAGGTCGAACGTGGTGCGCTGTTCGATCCGCTGCGCCTCCAGCAGCTTCCCGGCTTGCTGGAATTCGGCGATGCGCTGCTGCAACTCATCCTTGATCTTCTCGAGCATGTCGACCTGGCGCTGGCGGGTCGAAACGTAGTGTGTTTTCGGGAAGATGGTGTAGCGCGGTACGCGCCGGCGGGTCTGCCCGGTCAGCGGATCGAAGATGGTGATGTTGTCGATTTCGTCATCGAACAGTTCCACACGCACGCCCTCAGCCTCGGCTTCGGCCGGGAAAATGTCGATGACGTCGCCACGCACGCGAAAGGTGCCGCGCTCCAGGGTCAGGTCGTTGCGGGTGTACTGCAGGCTGGTCAGCTGCGCGAGCAAATCGCGCTGGGCCATGCGCTCGCCCTTGCGCATGTGAATGACCATCTGGAAGTAGCTTTCCGGGTCGCCGAGGCCGTAGATGGCCGATACCGTGGCGACGATGATGGTGTCGCGACGGGTCAGGATCGATTTGGTCGCCGACAGGCGCATCTGCTCGATGTGCGCATTCACCGACGAATCCTTCTCGATAAAAGTGTCGGAGGAGGGCACGTAGGCTTCGGGCTGGTAGTAGTCGTAGTAGCTGACGAAATACTCCACCGCGTTGTGCGGAAAGAATTCGCGGAACTCGCCGTAGAGCTGCGCGGCCAGGGTTTTGTTGGGCGCCATGATCAGCGCCGGACGCTGCACTTCGGCGATGACGTTGGCGATGCTGAAGGTCTTGCCTGAGCCGGTGACGCCGAGCAGGGTCTGATGTGTCAGCCCGTCGTTCAGGCCCTCGACCATCTGCGCGATGGCCCGCGGCTGGTCGCCCGCGGGCGGCCAGTCGGCTTCGAGGCGAAAGCGCTCATGCTCGGTCGTTTCAATCATCTCGGTCCGACACAGATTAAAATGTTGAGTTTCGCCCATCAGCCGCAGGAATTGCCGTGAGCATCGTTCTTTCCGACCGCGTGAACCGCATCAAGCCCTCACCGACGCTGGCCGTTACGGCCCGGGCCGCCGCGTTGCGCGCCGACGGTCGTGACGTCATCGGTCTGGGAGCCGGCGAGCCGGATTTCGACACGCCCGAGCACATCAAGGCGGCAGCGGTCGCCGCCATTGCCGCCGGGCAGACCAAATACACCGATGTCGGTGGTACGCGCGAACTGAAGGACGCAGTCATCGGCAAATTCCAGCGCGACAACGGCCTGGAGTACACCCGCGAGCAGATTCTGGTCAGCTCTGGCGGCAAGCAAAGTTTTTTCAACATGGCGCAGGCGCTGCTCAACAGCGGCGACGAAGTCATTATCCCTGCGCCGTACTGGGTCAGTTACCCGGACATGGTGCTGATTGCCGATGGCACGCCGGTCATCATCGAGGCGGGCCAGGATCAGGATTTCAAGATCACGCCCGCGCAATTGCAGGCCGCCATCACGCCGCGCACGCGAATGCTGGTGCTGAACAGCCCATCGAACCCGTCAGGCAAGGCCTACACCCGCGCCGAGCTGGAGGCCCTGGCCGAGGTGCTGCGCAAACATCCCGAGGTGCTGATCGCCACGGACGACATGTACGAGGCGATCCTGTGGGCCGACGAGCCCTTCGCCAACATCGTGATGGCCGCGCCGGATTTGTATGCGCGGACCATCGTGCTGCACGGGGTGTCCAAGGCCTATTCGATGACCGGCTGGCGGATCGGCTATGCCGCCGGGCCGGTGCCGCTGATCAAGGCGATGGCCAAGGTCCAGTCACAGAGCACCTCCAACCCGTGTTCGATCTCCCAGGCGGCGGCCGTGGCCGCGCTGAATGGGGACCAGGGCTGCGTTGCTGAGATGCTCAAGGCCTTCAAGGGTCGCCACGACAAGGTCGTCGCCGGCCTGAACGCGCTGCCGGGCGTGGACTGCATTGCCTCGGATGGCACGTTTTACGCTTTCCCCAGTTTCCATGGCGCCATTGCGGCCATGGGCTGCGCGGATGATGTCGCGCTGGGCGAGCTGTTGCTGGAAAAAGCCGAAGTGGCGCTGGTGCCTGGGTCCGCCTTCGGTACGCCCGGTCATATGCGCCTCAGCTTCGCGACCAGTCAGGCCTTGCTGGATGAAGCGCTCGCGCGGCTGGGGCGCGCTTTGCAGGGCTAAGCGTTTGATTTCAGGCGGTTGCGGGGCGAGCGGTTGAAGGCCTCGATCGGCGCTGCCATAATGCGCGCTTGACGTTCCCGAGTAGCTCAGTTGGTAGAGCAAGTGACTGTTAATCACTGGGTCGGCGGTTCGAGCCCGTCCTCGGGAGCCAGTATTTAGAGAAGCCGGCCTTGTGCCGGCTTTTTTATTGGAGACGGCAAGGGGCGCTTGCATGCGAGAGACGGAAACAGGCGCAGGCAGGAGCGGCGGATGACTACCGAATTGTCCGTGGCGTTGATGTCGGGAGGCCATTGGTCGGCCGTGGGGCTGACGCTACTGGTCGTGGCCCTGACAGTGGGCCTGCAGTACGAAGTTCTGGAGCGGCTCAATTACAGCATGCCGCGCTGGAGCGCGATTCCCTCCCGCCTGCGGCTGCTCGGGATGATGCTGTTGTTGCTGGTGATGCACGTTGTTGAGATCTGGATCTGCGGCGTGGCTTTGTTTGTGGCCATGCAGTTTCCGGCGATGGGCGTCATCAACGGCGTGAGCGAGCCGATGCTGCTCGACTGCGTCTATCTGGCCGCGACGACGTATTCCACGTTGGGTTACGGCGATCTGGTGCCGCAGGGCCCGGTTCGTCTCCTGCTGGGCACCGAGGCCTTGCTGGGTCTGCTGATGATCACCTGGTCCGCATCATTCACCTTTCTGGAAATGCAACGCTTCTGGCGACCTCGCTGAGAGCGTGATGTCTGCTCACGCGGCGGCCGTGGTGACCTCCGCATCCACTTTGCAGGATTTGCTCAGGCGCACGGCGTGCCCGGTCATGATGGCCTGCCCGCTGACGGGCTCCATGTTGTGCGCGGCATCCGGCAGCGCGCGGTTGATGTTGGCGCCGGGCAGGCCGCGGGCCTTGGCCAGTCCGGATTGCCCGTGACCCCAGCCGTGTGGGGCGCAGATGACGCCGGGCATGATGTCGGTTGAGATCTCGACGGTGAGCGTGACGGCCGTTTCGGCGTCAGCGGTCATCGGCATGCCGTCCGGCGTAATCTGGACGCGGTCGCCGTCGTGCAGGTCGCGTGGTTGCGCATCCTCGGGGTGAATGAGCACGGTGATGCCCCGGTCGTGGCGAATGCCGCGGTTGTTGTGCATCCACGAATTGTGCGAGCGCCGCTCACGCCGGCCGATCATCTGCAGGGTGCCGGCGGCCGGGGCGCGGTCGAGGAAGGCGGCCGCACGCGGCACATCCTCAAGCAGCGACGCAGGGGCCATCTGCACATTGCCGTTGGCGGTGGGCACGCGCTTGCCCAGCACCCAGCCGGTGCGCAGCGGCCCGAGGCTGACACCCTGCGGCGTGCTCTTCAGTTCTTTCAGTGTGGTGTGGCCGCCGATGCGCAACAGCACGGCCAGCAGATCATCGACCCCCAACGGGCGTAGTCCGGGCAGCTTTTCCAGCAGACGGTTCAGCCGCGCTGGCGCGTTCATCAGGCTGGGGCCGCGCCAGGGGGCGCCGGCGGCCCGCGCGAGCTGGGAAAAGATCCAGCCTTCGGTGCGGCGTTCGTATTTCGGCGCCACCATCGCCGGGGTGTACTGCGCGTGCGGGGTGGCCTGGAAGTTCAGGTGCGACATCGGGAAATCGCTGCGCTCGAGCATGTCGGTGGCAGGCAGGCGATAGTCGGCATATTCGCTGGTTTCGCTGGGGTAAATGTCAATGGCGACCAGCAGATCGAGTGCGGCGAAGGCCTCCGTCAGGCGATTGCCCGGAATGGAGTGGACCGGGTTGCCGGCACTGACAATCAATGCACGGATGCGCTCGGGATGATCAATGGTGATTTCATCGGCCAGCGCGCCGGAAGGGAACCCGCCGGCGACGTGCGGCCAGCCGTCTTTCAGCGAGCGCGGCGCGCGGCTGGCCGTGCCTGTGCCCGTGTCGCCGGCCCCATCGAGCACGGCGATGACCTTGCGCATGTCAAAGGGCCCATGCGAGAAAACCAGCCCGCCCGGGGCATCGAGATTGCCGGTGATCAGGCTCAACCCCTGCACCAGCCAGTAGGCCAGCGAGCCGAAGGGCCCCATATTGACCCCGGTAGACATGTATATGACACCGCCGTTCGCGGTGGCGTAGGCGCGTGCCAGTTCGACGATGACATCGGCGCTCATGCCGGTAGCGGCTGCCACGCGCGCGGGCGGAAAGTCATCGGCGGCCCGCAGAAAGGTCTCGACATCATCGGCATGCGTGTGATGTGAAGGCGACTGCAGCGCTGGGTCGCGGGCAATCACATGCAGCATCCCCAACAACAGCAGGGCATCCGTGCCGGGGCGGATGAAATGATGCTCACCCAGCTTCTGCGCGGTTTCGGTCCGGCGCGGGTCGATGACCACGGTGCGCCCACCGCGGGCCCGAATGGCCTTGAGCTTGTCCATCACGTGCGGCACGGCAACGACGCTCATCTGGCTGACCATCGGGTTGCTGCCCAGACATAAAAAGAAGCCGCAGCGGGCGAAATTTGGCACCGGGTGCACATCGAGCATCCCGTACATGGCCTTGGCCACGTGGAACTTGTTGTTCAGGTCGATGGAACTCGAGCTGAACACGTTCGGCGAGCCCAGCGCCTGCAGAAAACTGGCCGAGTAGAGGAAGTTCTCGAGGTTGAAGGCCGTCGGATTGCCGTAGTAGTGACCGAGACTCCGCGGGCCGTGCGCCTTGCGCAGCGCCTTGAGTTTCCCGCCGATCTCGCGGATGGCGGTATCCCAGTCGATGCGCACCCATTTTCCATCGACCTTTTTCTCCGGGAAGTTCAGCCGATCCGGGTCGTCGTGGATGTGCGCGAAACTCGTGCCCTTGATACAGGCATAGCCCTGCGATACCGGGTGCGTGCGGTCGGGACGGATGGCATTGACGGTCTGGCCGTCGTCATCGACATCGACCAGCAGGCCGCAGTGGGCCTCGCAGATGCGGCAGTAGCTGTGCTTGGTGGGCATGGGGGTCTCCTCGGTAGTGGGTCCGAGTCTACCCAATCCACTAGGCGTGCCCGGGGGTCTTCCGGCGCGGTTGCTCGCCCCATCTCAAATCTCAGGCCCCCGTGCTGCTGAACTGATAATCCGACAACGGGAAGGTCGCACTGCGCCACGCGGCCTCCAGGGTCGTCGCCGGGCGGAAGGGCACGTCGCCGTGGGCATCAAAGTAGTAGCTGTTGGCGGTGCTGCAGCTGCCGCGGAAGAAAATCTGCCGCGGGCGGCGCTTGATCATCGCAGCGAAGAAGCGCTCCAGTGCGGCGTCGGTGACTTCCACGCGGGTGGCCTTGCGCTTTTTCGCGGCTTTCAGGCAGCGCACGATGTGGCGGGCCTGGTTTTCGATCAGCGTGAAATAGGACGAGCCGTTGTAGGCGTAGGGGCCGAGCACAGTGAAGTAGTTGGGGAAGCCGGGCATGGTGGCGCCCTCGTAGGCGCGGAAGCGCTGGTTGTGCCAGATGTCGCCGAGTTCCCGGCCGTCGCGGCCATGGACGGGGAAGGGCGGGGCATTGCCGGCCTCGAAGACCTTGAAGCCGGTGGCCAGAATCAACACATCTAGCGGGTGCTCGGTACCTTCGCGGGTGTGTACGCCGGTGGGTGTGATCTCGGCGATGCCGTCAGTTTCAAGGGTGACGTTGTCACGGTTGAAACTGGCCAGATACTCGTTGGAAAAGCTCGGCCGCTTGCAGCCCAGCGTGTACTGCGGTGTGAGTTTGTCGCGCACGACCGGGTCGCGGACCTGCTGCCGCAGAAAACGCTTGCCGATGCCTTCGGCGACGGTGGCCATCGGCAACCAGCTGGCGTAGTGCGCCGCGACCGGGAACGTGGCCTCGACAAAGCTCTGGCTGAGCAGGCGTGCGCCTTTCTGCAGCCCTGGCACCCGGCGCAGGGCGCTTTGCATCGGCGCGAGCATTTTGGCGTCGGGCTTGGGCAGGCACCAGATCGGAGTGCGCTGGAAGACGGTGAGCTGCGCCACCGTGGGCGCAATGCTCGGAATCACCTGGACGGCCGAGGCGCCGGTACCGACCAGCCCCACGCGCTTGCCGCGCAGGTCCACGCCATGATCCCAGCGGGCGGTGTGCATGGTGATGCCGGCGAAGCTCTCGACGCCGGGAATGTCGGGCTTTTTCGGCTGAGTGAGGATGCCGGTGGCACTGACGATGTGGCGCGCGGTGATGGAGCTGCCATCCGCCGTGGCGAGGTGCCACACATCTTGCTGGGCGTCGAAGCGGGCCTCGGTAATGCGCGAGTTCAACCGCAGCCGGCGGCGCAAATCAAAGCGCTCGACGCAATCGTCGGCGTACTGCTTGAGTTCGTTGCCGGGCGCGTAGACCCGCGACCAGTCACTGCGCTGGAAGTAGCTGAACTGATAGCTGAAGGAGGGGATGTCCACCGCTACGCCGGGATAGGTGTTCCAGTGCCAGGCGCCGCCCACGCCATCGCCGGCCTCGATAATGACGAAGTCGCCAAAGCCCGCGCGATCCAGTGCAATGCCGATGCCCAGGCCGGAAAAGCCGCCGCCGATGATGGCGATGTCGTGGTCGGGTGCAGGGTTCGAGTTCAGGCGGGGCATGCAAGATCCTTGGGCTTGGAAGAGGCGACGGACGTGGCGATGCGATTGTCGCGCGGATGAAAGCTGGCGGTCGCTGACGGTGGCGTACCGGTCGCCAGAAT
>JBDNBC010000144.1:0-4016 GCA_039768115.1 Oceanococcaceae bacterium | reverse complement strand
GCCACGGCACAGAGTGCGCAAGCCGCCCTGTGTACGGCAGATGGCCCGTTGCTGGGCATGCCGCTGCCAATCCACACCATAGACGCGACGTCCTAGTCCACACGGCAAGGGGGGATTTCGGCCTGCTCAGGTAATCGATGACCAGTTCAGTCCATGCCCGGCAGGTCAGGCCGGCCGCACCCTGCGACCGGCCCGCCTAGGACTGGATCTTACTTCCCGCTAGTCAGCGTGCTGTAGCTGGTGATCAGATTCCGGTAATCCGGAATGTGCGCGGAGAACAGTGCGCCCAGACCCTCGATGTCATTGCGCCAGTCGCGGTGCAGTTCGCAGGCGGCCCCGAACCAGGTCATCAGCTGGGCGCCGGCCGCTTGCATCCGCTCCCACGCGGCATCGCGGGTCATCGCGTTGAAGGTGCCGGAGGCATCGGTGACGACGAAGACCTCGTAGCCTTCGGCCAGGGCGGAGAGTGTCGGGAAGGCCACGCAGACCTCGGTGACGACGCCGGCGATGATCAGCTGCTTCTTGCCGGTGGCCTTGACCGCGGCGAGAAACTCTTCGTTGTCCCAGGCGTTGATCTGGCCGGGTCGGGCGATATACGGCGCCGCGGGGAAGATTTCCTTGAGTTCCGGCACCAGCGGGCCGTTGGGGCCGCTCTCGAAGCTGGTGGTCAAAATGGTGGGCAGGTTGAAGTACTTGGCGGCATTGGCCAGCGCCAGCACATTGTTCTTGAACTTGTCGGGGTCGATGTCGCGGACCAGCGACAGCAAACCCGCCTGATGGTCGACCAGCAGCACGGCCGCATCGTCCTTGTTCAAACGCACATAGTCTTTACTCATCGTTAACCTCATTGATGGTGGAGGGGAAAGGCCCCCGCTGGGCACGCCGGTGTGATGCGGTGTGCCCAGCGCAGGGATCAGGAAACGCGACCCAGGCGGCCGCTGTTGTAGTCGTCAATGGCTTCGCGAATTTCAGCCGAGCTGGTCATCACGAAGGGGCCGTGACCGACCACCGGCTCGTCCAGCGGCTGGCCACCGAGCACCAGCAGCGTGGCGTCGGTGTTGGTCTCGACTACAAAGCCTTCGCCCCGCGTATCCAGCACCGCCATTTGCGCATCGCGCAGAATCGCGTCGTCATTGATCTGCACCGTGCCGCGCAGCACCACGACGATCCGGCTGTGGCCCTCGGCGGCTGGCAGTTCGACCCGCTGGCCGGCCTGCAGACGCAAATCCCAGACATCGACCGGCGAGAAGGTCTGCGCCGCCCCGCGGTGGCCGTCGTAGTCCCCGGCGATCAGGCGCAGGGTGCCCGCGTTGTGGGGCAGGGAGATGGCCGGGATGTGGGCATCCCGCAACGCCTGATAGCGCGGACGTGTCCGCTTGTCCTTGGCGGGCAGGTTGACCCAGAGCTGCACCATCTCCAGTGCGCCGCCGCTGCGGCTGAAAGCCTCGGAGTGGAATTCCTCATGCAGGATGCCGTCACCGGCTGTCATCCACTGCACGTCGCCGGGGCCGATCACGCCACCGCCGCCGGCAGAGTCGCGGTGCTCGACCTCGCCCTGATAGACGATGGTCACGGTCTCGAAGCCGCGATGCGGATGCTCACCGACGCCGCGTGGCTGGGCGCTCGGCTCGAAGTGTGCAGGGCCGGCGTAGTCGAGCAACAGGAAAGGGCTGAGCGGCACGTCGCGCGTGGCGTAGCTGAACAATGAGCGCACCGGAAAGCCGTTTCCCACCCAGTGCGGTGCGGGAGCGTTGTGGGTGGCGAGAATCTTTTTCATTGTCGATTCCTTGTTGTCGTTACCATGTGCAGAAATGCTAATGGGGCAACAATGGGATGAGTAGATCAAAAATATGGATGAATCGTTCTGAAATCGGAACAGAAAAGGCTGCCCAGTGATGCATGATCTGAACGACATGTACTACTACGTGCAGGCCGTCGATCACGGTGGCTTCGCCCCGGCGGGGCGTGCACTCGGCGAGCCCAAGTCCAAGCTGAGCCGGCGCTTAGCGGCCCTGGAAGAGCGTTTGGGCGTGCGCCTGATTCAGCGCTCCACACGGCAGTTCCGGGTGACCGAGATCGGCCAGATCTACTACCGTCACTGCAAGGCCATGCTGGTCGAGGCCGACGCTGCCGAGCAGGCGGTGGCGGCGGTGCATGCCGAGCCCTGCGGCACGGTGCGCCTGAGTTGCCCGATCACGCTGTTGCATGTGCACGTCAGCCACATGCTGGCTGACTTCATGCGCGTGTATCCGCAGGTTACGGTGCAGCTCGAAGCCACCAATCGGCGGGTGGATGTGCTCACCGAGGGGCTGGATCTGGCCATCCGTGTGCGGCCGCGGCCGTTCGAGGACAGCGAACTCGCGCACCGCGTGCTGTCCGAGCGCGGGCAATGTCTGGTCGCCAGTCCGGAGCTGGTTGAGGCCTTCGGATTGCCGGATTCACCGGCCGCGCTGGCGGCCTGGCCTACGCTGGCCCGCGGTGGGCCGGAGCAGGCCTTCAGCTGGACCCTGACCGGGCCCGGCGGCGCACAGATCGAGCAGGCCTATGTGCCGCGCTACATCACCCGCGACATGGTGGCGCTGCAGGTTGCGGCCCGGGCCGGCGTGGGCGTGGCTCAGCTACCGCTGCTGATGGTCGATGACGATCTGCGGGCCGGTCGCCTCGTCCATGTGCTGCCGGATTGGCACCCGCGCCCGGAAATCATTCACGTGGTGTTTGCCTCCCGCCGCGGGCTGCTGCCGGCCGTGCGCTGTCTGATTGAACATCTGGCGGCGGCCTATGCCAGCTTCGACGAGGCCTGAGTCGCCGTGCCTCCGCCGGGGTCCTGGCGAGCGTCGACCCGCTCAATCCATGCCGGGAAACCGTGGGAATGCCCTGATGTGTTGCAGGTGCTCGATCCAGGGTGCCTGCTCGGCGGTCTGTACCTGCGCGGTGGGCGGGAAGGCGTCCGGCGTGTCGAGAGTCATCAGCTGCACATCCACGATGCCGGGCAGGTGGGTCGCGTTAACGAAATACAGACCGCTGCCGCAATCCGCGCAGAAGTAGCGGAAGCTGTCGCCGGAGGAATTGATCTCCCGGGCCTGGCCCTGCGTTACGCGAAACGCATCCTCCGCGATCATCGCCCAGGCCACCAGCGGCGCGCCGGAGCTGCGCTGGCAGTCGCGGCAATGGCAGACCGCCACCCGGTCCGGCGCCCGGGCCAATTCGTAGCGTACCGTCCCGCACTGGCAACCGCCGGCAATAGTGTCGACCTGGTCCATCTCTTCCTCCCGTTGCTGTGCTGATGTTGCCATGCTACCCGGTGGCGTCGTCCAGGCAACCGCGCCACAAAGCTTGTAGCTGCGCGCTGCCCAGGGCATTCATCCGCGCGATGTTGCGCTCGGGGATCCCATCCACGTCCGGGTAGCTGGCGATGGCGCGCTCCAGACTGTCCTCACGCAGGATGTGCAGCAAGGGGTAGGGCGAGCGGTTGGTGTAATTCTCGGCATCCCCAGGTTCGGTGTCGGCGAACTGGTAGTCCGGGTGAAAGCTGGCGATCTGGAACACGCCATCCAGCTCCAGATCTTCGAGCAGGGCATCGGCCAGATCCAGAAACTGGTTGTAGTCATCGAAGCGTTGCAATACGTCCGGGTGGATCAGCAGCGTGGTTTCGATGTCGGGCTGGTCCTGCAGCCGTTGCAGCTCATCCTGCAGAGCTTGCAGCAGCTCCGCGTCACTGCGCGCGTCCGTTGGGCAGAAGCGCACCCGGCCCGCACGCAACTCGCGCTGGGCGAAGGGACACAGGTCGAGGTCGGCAATGAAGCTTTGCACCCAGCGGCGGGTGGCGGCGACGGCAGGGGTGTCGGTCATGTGGGTGCCTTGAGCGGAGAGTCGCTGGCATTATTCGCTGCGTTGTTGTCGTGCTGGCCCAGTTCGTACTCCAGGCGCTCGGCGACGGCACCGGGTGGCTCGGTACCCCGAGCCAGGATCGAATAGGCCACCGGCACTACCATCAGCGTGAAAAGAGTTGCGGCAAG
>JBDNBC010000143.1:0-2928 GCA_039768115.1 Oceanococcaceae bacterium | reverse complement strand
CGGTATGGTCGGTTTCGATCATCACGCCCTGGTCTATCAGCGCATGAATAAAGTCCGCCCCCATCGTGGTCAGTCCGCGGGCGTTGTTGACGCAGCCCGTTAACGGCGGAACCGGCACATTGAGTGGCGGCGGCCCCAGCACCGCCAGCAGGATGCTGTCGAAAATGCTGCGCGGGTCGTCGATGGGCGTCTCCCCGTGCGGCGCGCGCGCATCGGCCTCGTCACAAGGCACGGTGGCAAAAGGATGACCGGTGGCCACGATGTTGGCCGTCTGATACAGCGCCGACAACGCCGGGTCATCGCTGATGCGGGTGCCGCCGAAGGCGTTATCGAGCAGATGGATGGGGAAGATCGCACGCACGCCCTTGTCGTACCAGCGCGCCAGTTCACTACGGAAATGGTCGCGGGTGCACAGCGGTTGGTCCAGATATTCCCCGCAGTCGAAGATTTTCTCGTTCTCGGTGCCGATGACCACGGCGAGCTGGCCGTTTTCAATCGTGCGCCGAGCCTCCGCCGACGAATACACGATGCGCAAAAAGCCCTTGCCGGGCCCGCCCATTTGCGCATCGATGTAGCGCTCCAGTTCATGAATCAACTCGAGCTGTAACTCCAGCGACTCCATCTCGTTGCAGTCGTGACGGCTGTAGGGCCAGAGCTGGCAGATCTCTTCGTTGGCGACGAGATGATTGATCATCAAGCGCAGCCCGCCCATCCAGGCCCGCTGCAGCCACACGTAGTAGGTCTGATGGTGGGTTTGTGAGCCCCATTGCGGCCAGTCGACATAGGTCGGCCAGCCTTCCGTGGCATGCGGCGGGAAACTGCGCTGGGCGTTGACCACGGTATCGAGCACATCGATGGCGCCATTGGGGCCGTGATGCTCAGCGCAATCGTCCAGTGCATGCTCGACGCCAAACGGGTGAAACGGCTGGCCATAACTCAGCCGCCCGCCCAGCGCCGACGAGCCGCCCAGGTGCATGTGCGTTTCGGCGTAGCCGAACACCGTGCCATCAGGGTTGGTGCCCTTGAACGGCGTACCCCGGGCATTGAGCTCGGCCTCGGGAAACGCCGTGCAGCCCTGAGCGGGGCGCAGTTCCAGCGGGCGGGAGGTCAGCGGAATACCCGTGGGCGCGTTAGTCAGGGCAAAACCGTCCGCCGTGTCTTCCAGAATCCAGCGGCTGAAATCGTCCGGGGCCGTAGTCGCCGTCAGCGCCCGCGCGCCGCGCAGGTCGCCCAGCGTGTCGAGGTCAATGTCCGCAAGGCTGTCGCCCAGTTCATCCACCGTATTGCCCACCGGATCCAGTGCCGGCGGCAGCCACAGCAAGGTATCGCCCAGCCCGGCCACCTGCCAGCCGGCCAGCGCCGTGAGGCACTCCAGCCCGTCGATCAGAGCGTCCCCCGCCGCTGGCAGCGAGATAAAGCGTCGCTGCGGGTCGTACAGCAGGTATTCGCCGAGAGTCGAGGGCTTCCAGAACAGCGGTGTCGCCTCGGCAGGACGAACGCTGAAACGCACCGCGCCGTCGGCCGTCACCTCCATACCCTCATCGCTGGTGGCGTCATGCAGGGTGAAACAGCCGTTTGCCGGCGCGTAGCGGTCTACCGTCGACGGGGTATGGAGGGCCACCGTGGATGACGGCTCGGCGCGCGGCGAGTCGCCGGGCGTGATGGTGGTGCGACCGCCGTCGCAAGCGGTCAGGGCAATGGCGGGGAGTAGCGGTAGCAGGAAACGCAATGGCATCGTCGGCATCTCGGGTGGCAACAGGAGCACCCGGCACCATCGCGCCAGAGCGACGGGGACGACCCCTTCGCGTTGCTCCTCAGAAGTCTCCACAGTAGGCCGACCAGGACTCGAACTCCAGACTTTCGCCACTGGAAATAGGTATTTACGACGCGATCCGCGCGATTTTTACCACCGGCTGACGTACGCTTGGATCATGCTGGCCGCGCCCGCACGTCCGCGCCATACCGATGGCGGCGGCGTCATCGTGGCCACCAAACAATTCGCCCGGAGACACCTGATGACCTTTCCCCTTGTGCACCTGTGCCGTGCCATTGCCGCTTCTCGTCGCCGCCTGCGGGGCGCGATGATGGCTACGGCCGCGGCCCTGCTGCTGTCCCCAACCGTTGCGACCGCCCAGCTGGGCAACACCTGCAACCCGCTAGATCCGGCGCACTGCATGCTGCCCTTCCCGAGCAGTTTCTACGAGGTGGATGACCCGCAAACGGTGACCGGCAAGCGGATTCGTATCCCCACGCTGGCGACGCCCGCCAATCTGCTCGATGTCCCCGGCGCGGGCCTGCAGGTCGGCAAGCCCATCGACACCACCGAGTGGAACCGGCATGACGGCTATTCGCTGGGCTCGCTGATCATTACCCGGGTGCCAGGGCTGGACATGCACCAGACCTGGGGCACGGCCGACAAAGCACACGCGGGCACGCCGAACAGCGTCGACTACTTCGATTACCGGGACCACATTGCCGACATCGGGCGTTTCATGGCGGCCGATGCGCCCATTGTGCTGCTCAACGCACGCACCGGGCAGCGCCATGCCTTCTGGTCGGAGCTGGATACCCATGCCGATGTCACGCCGGAAACACAAACGCTGCTGATCCGCCCGGCGGCCAACCTCGATCCCGCCACCCGCTACATTGTGGCGCTGCGCCGGATGCGCGATGCGGATGGCAATGTCATCCCGGCCGGCGAGGCCTTTGCCGCCTACCGCGACGGGCGCGCCGACGATGACCGTGCGGCAGCCTTCGAGGCGCTGTTCGCCACGCTGGATGCCGCGGGGATCGACCGTGAAGACCTGTACCTGGCCTGGGATTTCACCACCGCCAGTACGGAATCGCTGACCGGCCGCATGCTGCATATGCGTGATGTTGCCTTCGCCCAGCTTGGCGACACGACGATGGGCGACGGCATCGTGCAGG
>JBDNBC010000142.1:0-3172 GCA_039768115.1 Oceanococcaceae bacterium | reverse complement strand
GCTTCTGGTCGTCTGTCGGCGCTGAACCGGATGGTGGGACCGTGACGCAGGGGGGGGCGGAAGCACAAATCACGTCCGTCAACTCGCGAAACATCTACACCAATGTGGCGGGGAACGCGCTCACGGCGGTTGGCAATCGTGTCAACAAGTCCAATAGCAACATCACCAAGGCCATTCTGGGTATCGATGGTGATACCAACGAAGCGCGCGAGAAGATTCTCGACTGGGCGCGCGGGGTTGATGTCAATGACGAGAATGGGGATGGCTCGCGCACTGACATGCGTCATACCGTCGGTGACCCGTTGCACTCAGAGCCCGTGCTGGTGACGTATGGCGGCGGGGATGAAAGCTCGGATGTGACCGTCTTCATGGGCACCAACGAGGGCTTCATCCATGCGTTTGATGGGCGCAATGGCCAAGAGTATTTTGCGTTCATTCCCGATGAGTTGTTGCGTAATCTCGCGACGCTGCAGCGCAACCGCGGGACTTGGCAGGGCCGCCCCTACGGCATGGATGGCCCGCTGGTTGCGGTAACGCAAGGCACGGGTGTTGGTAAATCGGTCACGCTGGTGGCCGGCATGCGCCGGGGTGGCCGTTCGTACTACGCGCTGGATGTCAGTAATCGAGAGGCACCGCGTATTGCCTGGAAGATCACCGGCGGGCAGACCACCGGGTTCGCCGAGCTCGGCCAGACATGGTCCACGCCGATTCTGGCCAAAGTGCCCTACGGTGGCGCCACCGAGGAGGTGCTGATCTTTGGCGGGGGATATGACCCCAACCAGGATGCGCGCACGTCACCGCCGTTGTCGGATTCCATGGGACGAGCCGTGTTTATGGTCCGTGCCAGCGATGGCCAACTGCTTTGGTCAGCAGGTAATGCCGCAGGCAGCGTGGATTATCCCGTCGCCGAAATGCAGGCCAGTGTGCCGGCAACACCGTCGGTGGTCGACCTTGATAACGATGGCTTGGCGGATCGGATTTATATCGCCGACACCAATGCCAAGCTCTTCCGGTTTGATATCGACCCCCTCAATGGCGGGCGTAACAACTTTGCCGCCGGCGGGATGATTGCCCATGTCGGTGGGCCGGATGCGGCGGCGAATCGCAAGTTCTATAACGCTCCGGACGTGTCGATTTCCATTTCTCCGGATACCGACCCCATCCTGACCATCTCCATAGGCTCGGGTTTCCGGGCGCATCCCTTGCAGCAGGGTGTGCAGGACCGCTTCTTCGTCTTCTTCGATCCGGACGTCCGTCCCGGTCAGACCAAGACCTTTGCGCTGGGGCCGATTGATGACACGGCAACAGAGCTCTACGACGCCACCAGCAACCTTGTCGGCAGCTCCGACCCCGAGGTCGCTCAGGCGGCCCGTGAAGAGTTGTTTTCGCGTCGTGGTGCGTTCATCAACTTACGGGAGGGGGAAAAATCGCTAACCGTCTCGCGCACCTTTGATAATCGCGTTGTTTTTGCCACCTTCCAGCCGGGTCGCGTGGACGGCGATGATCTCTGCGCGGCCGGTTCGGGAACGGCGCGCATGTATCTGCTCAATGTCCTAGGGCTTTCTGCCGCTGAGGATCTAAACGAGTCCGGCGGGGACCCTACCACGGGTGACCGTGATCGCGAGCTGAAAGTACGGGGCATTCCGCCCAACCCCGTTGTGCTGTTCCCGGATTCAGATGACGGGCCGATCCGTCCGATCATCTTCGTCGGGCCCGAGAGCTACGAGCCGAATGTTGAGATCAGGGCCGAGAAAACCACCTGGGAAGCCTTGGAGCCGGGCCCGCTGGAGATTGAGGAGGGCGGGCAGTGATGCGGTCAGTTCGGGCGCGCCAGTCGGGTTTCAGCCTGATTGAACTGATGATCGTGGTGGCCATTATCGCGATCATCTCGTCCATCGCCTTGCCCTCGTATCAGTCGTACATCCAGAAGGTGCGGCGCGGTGATGCCCAGGCGGCGCTGGCGGCTCTGGCCAGCGCGATGGAGCGCTACTACGTTGATAACCGCACCTTTGTGGGGGCCACTGCGGCGCAACTGTACTCCGACAAGGTGCCCGTGGATGGCGGGGCGACTCACTACGACCTGGCCATTGCGAACGCAACGCGCCGGGATTTCACCCTCAGTGCCACGCCGGCCGGGGCGCAAGAAAAGGACAAGTGCGGCACATTGAGTTTGAGCCGTAACGGCGTCAAAGGTGTGAAAAACAATTCCCTTCCTCTGGGCCAATGCTGGCGGAGCTAGGTGGTAATGGCGTGTCGGGCTTGGCAGAGGGGCCGTACAGATAGCGCGAGTTTGGCTGGTCATGCTGGCGATGCTCTGGCTATAATTGCGGGCTAAGCTGCGCCGATGTAGCTCAGTTGGTAGAGCAACGCATTCGTAATGCGTGGGTCGGGAGTTCGAATCTCTTCATCGGCACCAAATAAAAAAGGCCCGCACGATGCGGGCCTTTGTTTTTATTGCGTTACGTCGGAGCCGGGATCACCCCGTGCTCGGAACCTTCAGGGCTTGCGCTTCCTTGCGCAAGGCCACGATCAGGCTGACGCACATGACCATCAGCAGCGCGGTGAAGGGCAGCCCTGCCGAGATCGCGCCGGCCTGCAATGCCTTGAGTGCCTCTGCGCCGCCACCGAACAGCAGGGCACCGGCAATCATGCCTTCCATGACCGCCCAGAACACGCGCTGCGCAACGGGTGCATCCAGTTTTCCTCCGGCAGTGATGCTGTCGATGACCAGTGAACCGGAGTCCGACGAGGTCACGAAGAACACCAGCACCAGCACAATCGCTACGGCCGAGGTGATGCCTGACCAGGGCAGGGTGGCCAGCATCTGGAAGAGCGACAGGGAGACTTCGCTGATGCCGCCGGCCAGCTCACCGACGCCGTTTTGCGCTTGTTCAATGGCGGTGCCGCCGAAGGCCGCCATCCACAGCACGGTGACGGCTGTAGGCACGAGCAGTACGGCGGTCATGAACTCGCGAATGGTGCGGCCGCGAGAGATGCGTGCAATGAACATCCCGACAAAGGGCGACCAGGAAATCCACCAGGCCCAGTAGAACACCGTCCAGCCGTGGTAGAAGGTTTCATCATCACGACCCACCGGGTTTGACAGTGGCAACAGGTTGCTGATGTAGCTCCCTGCTGTGGTGGCCGCCTGGCTGAAGATGCCCAGGCCCGC
>JBDNBC010000141.1:0-21563 GCA_039768115.1 Oceanococcaceae bacterium | reverse complement strand
GCGCCAGCCGCGTGTCAGGACACGCCGCGAAACCTGTCCGTGGCGGCCACCAGTGCTTTGGCAATGCCGGCCTCACGGGAGTTGTGGCCGGCATCTTCAACCATGACGAATTTGGCCTTGGGCCAGGCTTTATGCAGGGCCCAGGCGGTTTCCGCCGGGCAGACCACGTCGTAGCGGCCCTGGACGATAACGCCGGGCACGCCCTTGAGCAGGCGCGCGTCGCGGATCAGCTGGTTGTCGTCTTCCAGCCAGCCGCCGTGCACAAAGTAATGGCATTCAATGCGCGAGAACGCCAATGAGAATGCATCGCCGCCATAGCGCTGCACCAGATTCGGGTCACGCTGCAATTTGCTGAGGCTGCCCTCCCAGACCGCCCAGGCGCGCGCCGCGGGGGTTTGCTGTTCGGCATCGTCACTGGTGAGCCGCCGGTAGTAGGCACTGATCAGATCGTGGCGCTCGTTCACTGGAATGGGCGCCAGATACTGTTCCCACAGATCTGGAAACAGGCGTGACGCTCCCTCCTGATAGAACCACGCCAGCTCGCGTCGGCGGAGCGTAAAGATACCGCGCAGAATCAGCCCGGTGACACGCTCGGTGTGCTTCTGCGCGTAGGCCAGTGCCAGCGTTGATCCCCACGAGCCGCCAAACACCAGCCAGCGGTCGATGCCGAGGTGCTTGCGGATGGTCTCGATGTCTTCGACCAGATACCAGGTGGTGTTGTCGTCGAGACTGGCGTGCGGCGTTGAGCGCCCCGCTCCGCGCTGGTCAAACAGGATGATGCGGTAGTGCGCCGGGTCGAAGAACTGCCGATCTTCCGGGGTGCAGCCACCGCCCGGCCCGCCATGCAGAAACACCACCGGCTGACCCTTCGGGTTGCCACATTGCTCGACATGGAGCCGATGACCCGAGCCCACCGACAGCATGTCCTGGGCGTAGGGCTCGATAGGAGGATACAGCGCAGACATGATCGTCAACCGCAAAGAAACCAGCACGCATTGTGCGACATCGGCACGGCGCCCGACGATGACACTGCGGTCGTGAGATTACCCGCCGACCGAGCGCCCGCCACGCACGGTCAGCTGGTCTCAAGCATGGCGCGAATCGCGGTCGCCACTTCGGTTGTGTGTTCCATCGGCAGGAAATGACTGGCCTCAGGCCACTCGCGCACAACCGCCTGTGGGCACAGCGCGGTCAGCGTCCGCCGGGCATCGGCATTGACCGTGCTCTGCGCGGGCTGCCCGAGCAACACCGTTGTCGGCACCGTCAGTTGGCGCACATATTCCCACGGGTTGGACAACGTCAGTTCGAAGCTGCGCGACTCCCAGCGCGGGTCGCAGCGCAAGTGCCAAAGCCCGTCCTCACCCCGCGCGAAGGCGTCATCCACATACGCATTCAGCCAGGCATCGGGCCAGGTCTTGAAGGCGCCGCGGCCCCGATAGGCCTGCCGAGCTTTGTCGAGACTCGCGAAGCCATTGCGCCGGCGCAGTGCGCCGACTGCCAGTGGGTTGTGCGATAGCCGCCGCGACAGGCGCCCGGCACGCAGCATCCAGCCCAGCTTGCGCGACATGAATACCGGTTCAATCAGAATTAACCCGCGCACCCGCTCGGGATGTCGTGCCGCGACCATGGCGCTGACCGCCGCACCAACCGAGTGGCCCGCCAACCAGACCGGCGCCGGCTGTTGCTCGAGCCATCGCCGCAAGTCCCGGGCATAGATGCGCCAGCTCTTGAAGCGGCGCAAATCGCCGGCCGCGGATGAATGGCCGTGACCGCGCATATCCCAGGCGGCCAGCGGGATATCACTGAGCTCGGCAAACAGGGGCGCATAGGCATGCGCATGAAAGCCCGTCGCATGGGCGAAATGCAGCCGGGCGGGTTGCTCCGGCTGGCATGGCCGCCACACGCAAATCTGGCCCGCATCCGCGTCTCCAACCCATTCCCTGGGCCCGAAATCTGTTGTCATCACGAAATTGTGACATGGCCCTGGAGATCGCTCCCACTTGACACATAGTGAACACGTGTTTACTTTACGTTGTCATCGAGTCACCGCCGCATGCCGGCCCGCGCTGGAGCCCTGCCATGGACGCCCCCGCTTCTTCTGTCCTGCCTCCCACAGGCCACGCGACCAATGAATTTCTCGACCGTGCCCGCCGCTGGCGCAAACAGGTTGACGCCGCCGTGCCCTGGCTGAGTACGACGGCGGCACTGGCGCACACCGGCACCACGCTTGCCCGCGACGTGGTGGGCATCGTCCGCGGCATGCATGGCACGATCAGCTCAGCGACACCACCGATCGGCGTGCATCCGGAAGGCCAGACACGCGGTATCACCAAACTGGTCTATGACTGCGTCGACATGGGCTTTGCCGGCACCGAGTCGGTATTTTCCACGCTGGCCGAACACCTGCCCAACGACGGCCCCATGCCGGCACAGTGGCTTCCCGTTCAGGCCGCCATCAACGGTGTGCTGGGCGACCGGCTGGAGGCCAGCGGCAACCGGCTGGCGATGACAATGCGGCGCGTCGGCGGTCGCGGCACGGGGCGCCACCGGGTGATGTTTCTGCACGGCCTGTGCATGAGCGAACAAGGCTTTGCCGGCAGCGCACATCGGCACCTGACCGATGACCTGGTGACGCGTGGATTCTCCGTGGAGTACGTGCGTTACAACACCGGCCGGCACATCTCCGACAATGGCGCGGACCTGGACCGACTGCTCGAACAACTGGCCGCTGATCGCACCATTGACAACCTCTCGCTGGTGGGTCACTCGATGGGCGGGCTCGTGATGCGCAGCGCGCTAGCCCAGGCCGAGAGTCACGGCCATCAGTGGCCGGAGCGCCTGCGCCATGCGGTCTACATTGGCTCACCGCATCATGGCGCACCGCTGGAACGGCTCGGCAATCACGCCAATCGTCTGCTCAAGATATCGCCCTACACCGCGCCCTTCATGCGGCTGGGCAACATTCGTTCGGCCGGCATTCAGGACCTGCGGCATGGCGGCATCCTGCCCGGTGACTGGCAGAACCGTGAATGTCCCGACGACATCCGTGACCTGCGCCGCTGCCCGCCGCTGGCGGCATCGGTGCGACACACGTTAATTGCGGCCACACGGTCGATGGAACTGCCCACGGCACCGGCCGTGCCGCTCGACGACTACCTCGTTCCGGTGCACAGCGCGCTCGGCATCTGCCCGGAGAACCGCAATACGCTGAACGCGCCCCGAATCGACCGGCATACGCTCACCGGCTCGCATCACATGCACCTGCTCAGCGGCCGTGCCGTACATAAGCTGATTCACGCCGCGGTGACCGCCCGCGCCTGAGCGCCACTCCGGCGACGGTTCCGGCGCGCGGGCCACGGGCGCGTCGATCCATGGCAATCATCCGCGCGGCGCAGACGTGCGTATGGTTAAGAGCAGGCGACGGGAACGCCCGTCCGCCGCTCTGGTCGATACGGAACACACCGCAGGAGGACATTCCATGACACGACGTGACGTCATCAAAGCGCTGGCCGCCACCGCCGTTCTGGGCCCTCTGACCCATCATCGGGCGCTCGCCCAACAGGAGTTTGTCGTGAGCAAAACCGCGACCGAATGGAAAGCCATCCTCGACGACGACCTGGCCTACCGGGTGTTGTTCAAGGAGGCCACCGAACGCGCAGGCACCAGCCCCCTGAACGCCGAGAAACGTCCCGGCACCTTCATCTGCCGGGCCTGCAATCAGCCCTTGTTCGATGCCAAGTCCAAATATGAATCCGGCACCGGCTGGCCGAGCTTTTTCGACACACTGCCGGAAGCGGTCGGCACCAAAACCGATTTCAAGCTGATCTACCCGCGCACCGAGTATCACTGCAGCCGTTGCGGGGGGCATCAGGGGCATGTGTTCAAAGATGGCCCCCAACCTACGGGCCTGCGCTACTGCAACAACGGTGTCGCGCTGCTCTTCGTGCCCGAGGGTGAGCCCCTGCCGGCATTGCGCACGTGAGCCGCGCTCGTAGGGTCACCCTGCCCGTTACGGCGCTCGGCGGCCTCGTCACCCTGGCACTGGCGTGGGGCCTGCTCGCGGTCACCGCAACCGCAGCCGACAACGATTCGGCCGGTGGCACCGCAACGAATGCCCGCGCCATATTCGCCGGCGGCTGCTTCTGGTGCATGGAAGCGGATTTCGAGAAGCTCGACGGAGTGCATGAGGCGGTGTCCGGCTACGCCGGCGGCTACACCCAGAACCCAACGTACAAATCAACCAGCCGCGGCAATACCGGCCATGCCGAAGTGGTTGAGATTCATTACGACCCCACCGCGATCAGTTACGAGGCGCTGCTCGCGCACTTCTGGAAAAACGTCGACCCGACCACGCCCAACCGCCAGTTCTGCGACAGCGGCAGCCAGTACCGCGCCGCCCTGATGCCGCGCACCGAGGCCGAGCGCACCGCCGCGGCCGCTAGCCTGCAGCGGGTGAAAGATTCCGGCCGCTTCGACACCGTCGCGGTGACCCTGGAAGAGCCCGGCACCTTCTGGCGCGCCGAGGAATACCACCAGGACTACTACAAGAAAAACCCGATTCGCTATCGCTGGTATCGCAGCGGTTGCGGGAGGGATCAGCGGCTGACCGAACTCTGGGGCGATCCGAACTGATCCGCTAACCCGTCCCGCTACTGGGGAAAATCCAGATAGATCGGTGAGGACCAGGCGACGGGGTGCTCCGGCGCCAGACAATCGTCGTACAGCTCTGTCCGCTCATCGCCATGACAGATATCGACCGCAGTGCAATTGCCGTCCTCGTCCTCGGTGCAGCGCAACGTCGCCGCGTTGATGGTGGGCTCAGCGGCCTGCAGGGCCCGAACGTAGTAAGTCGTATCCCGTGCCGCCGCCATGTAGTCGGCATCCTCGAACTCGACTACACAGCCGGCCGGGTTGCCGGGGCAGTCCAGCACTTTCCATGGGTCCTCAATCAGGGCGGACTGGTCCTCGCCGGGCCGCGCTCGCGGCCGAATACGGACCACCTCGATGCGCTCAATGGGCTGCCGCACATCGCCGGGGTGATCACACTCGCCACCGCACAAGGTCGACACCCGCTCGGCGCCCAGCGCGTCATAGGTGCTTTGTGGACACCCCGGTTTCTGCGCAATCGCCCCGACGGCCTGCACCCGGAAGCGCGGAGTCTGGCGTTGGCGCGCCTGCGCCCCCATCCCCACCACCGGCTCGGCACCATCGGCATCAGTCAGTTCCGCATCCGGATTCATCAGGTCAAACCACAGCAGCATCCGCTGGCCACTGGTGGCATAGGTCTGGCGCTGCTGCATCGCGTCCCAGATGGCATCACGGGTACGATCAACCGCATGCACGGCCACGAGCCCGCCGGTATAGAAAAACGAGCCCAGCCGCTCGGATTCAGCGTACTGGAACAGGTTGAACTCGGTATTCACGCGGTCGAAGGGAATGCTCTCGGCCGCCTCACCGTCACGTTTGGCGATGTTCAGAAAGCGCCCACGGGTCATCGCATCGGCCGGCCCAAAGGCCTCGGTACTGAAATGGCGCCCGGTTTCCTTGTAACCGGTGCCGGGCTGGGAGGCGTGGTTATCCGACGAGGCGATGAAGCCGAACTGGAAGCGTGAGGGGTCACCGTCCTCCTCGGGATTGTCGAAATCACCGAGGGTCAGCATGGCCTGCACGCTGTTGCCGGGCCGGTAATTCAGGGCCGGCATGGTGCAATCGTTGCACTGTCCACAGTTCAGCCAGTCCTCGGGCGTGACCCCGGGGATGACCAGGTGTCCGGCCACGCCGGCGTCGACGTAATCCTGCCGGGCCTTTTCCACCCGCGCGGCACAGTCGGCGGATTGCGGATCGTCGCAGCGCGCGGCAATCAGCTCGCCGGCCCGGTGACAGCAGGGCAGATAGTCCGCCGTGGGCAACGGACAGCGCGCATGGCCCTGCGCGTCAATTATCACGTCGTCCCAGTCGCGATACTCCTCGGAATTGCCGTGACCGGAGAACACCTCTACTAGCCGCTGATACTGCGGGTCATGCATCGGCTGGCTGACCTGCTTGTCGAAACGCGTACCGGGCGGCGTGTAGTAGCCCCAGCTGGTGCCATGCGGGATGGCCAGCACCTCGCCGCCCCATTGCCGGAATTTCTTCCACAGGGCATCGGGGGTCTCGGCGGATTCGACGCAATCGACGGGAAGATCGCGCGTATCCAGGCCCTCGGGGCAGTACGGCGTGGCACGCAACTCGGCCTGCTTGGCAAACTGTTGCTGCATCTGCACCCGTGACTCGGCATTGAACAAGTAGGGCGCGATGAACTCTTCAACCGGCGACATCGCGCGTCGGCGCATATGTTTGAGCGGCAGGCCACCGGAGGTAATCGGGCGGGGCGGGACAAGATCCGCCGCGGTTTCCTTGACGACGATATTGCGGTGCCCGTAATGGTTTTCCGGCGTCTGGCCGACCTGCGTCCACTCCCAGCCCAGAAAGGTGACGAGGTCGGGGTTCGCCGAGTCGGTTTGCGCATTGCAGTCGCGCACCATCTGCTGAGTGTCGCGCCAGTGTCGTGGCGTCAAACCTTCGGCGTGGTCGTTGATGCTCCAGAAATCCAGCCCCGAGCAATAGCGCGCGTAATCGCAGGCATCGGCGGGCGGGTGCAGGCCGGTGCCATGCATCAGCGGCAGGCTCCACAGGAAGGCGTCCATCGAATAGGTACTGTGGACATGCAGATCGCCAAAGAGAACGACGCGATCGGCCGCTGCGCCCAGCGCTGCCGCCGCCTGGGAATCCACGCTCGTGCGCGCGTCCAGCAGCGCCAGCGGCCGTGCCGGCGCCTGCACCGTACCGGGCTGCTCGGGCGGCACATCCGGGCGTGTGACAACCAGACCAACCAAAACGGCCAATACAACAATGAACGCGGCGGCAATGACCCGCAAAATGGTACGCATGAAATTTGTCTCCCCAACGGCTGCTCGCCGCCAAGCATACGCGCTCGCATGGCCCTGGCTGGGAATGGCCCTTGGCACGTTCTTGGTCATGCTGGGCCTGTGGCGCAATGTCACCGCTCCCCTGCCGCGCGACGTGGCGGCACGGGTCAACGACGCAACCATCAGCCAGGCGGAGTGGCGGCGCGCGGTGGATGCGGCCAATGCCGGCCGGCGTCAGCCTCTTGACCCCGCTGGCGAGCAGCGCATTCTGGATACCCTGATTCGCGAAGAGCTGCTGTTGCAGACGGCGCTGGATCTGGGCCTCGCCCACCACCTGCCCGTTGTTCGCGGCACGCTGGTGCAGGCCATGCTCGATACCCTGGCGGGCCCCGCGGATGACACCGCCGACCGGCCGACACTGGTGCAGTTTCTTGAGGACCACCCGGAAATCGCGCGCCTACCGGAGCAGAGGGAGGTGCAACTGGTCCGCTACCGCAGCGCCGAGGATGCCGCGCAGGATCGCCACGGAGCGCCGGTGCCGCTACCGGCCGGCCCGATCACCGAGCGCTTGCTCGCCCGGCAGGTGGGCGGCGAATTGGCCCGCTGGGCCTTTGCCGCGCCGCGCCCCGGCTGGGCGGATCAGGTGCTGACTGTGGGGGAGGGCTGGTATCGCTTGCAGGTGCAGCAGATCACGCCATCCCGCCAGATGGTCGCCGCTGAACACGACTGGTCAGCAGCAGACGAAGCACGCGTCCAGCGGTTATGGCAACGCCAGCAACGCGAGCAGAGGCTGGCGCGCGCGTTGTATGACCTCGACCAAGCCGCCGACATCCGTCGCACCGCATTGGCCTCCGAGCCCGCGCTGCCACCCTCCGCGCGGTAGAGCCGGGTGATCATGCGCACGCTGCGACGGGACTGGCCGTGGTCCAGGGGAGTGGCGCTTGGACTGTGCGGGCTCTTCGTCACGGTTGCGCAGGCGCATACCGGCGGTACGCTGTCGCATAGCGACTGGACCCGCAGTGCCGCCTTGCCGGAGACGGACAGCCCACCCATCGCCATCACGGCCCGAATGCGGGTCACGGCTGCGGATTTTCGGCATCTGGCGCTCGGCCAGGATGCGGGCGCGCTGGGGCGGTTTCTGCGCGACCTCACGCGGCTGCAGAGCGAATCCGGGCCTTGCCCGCCGCGCGACCTGACTCAGCAGGCTCTGGGGTCAGGCCAGTGGCTTCTTCGCTGGTCGCTGGACTGCCCCGCGCCACCGGAACAACTAACGCTGGCCTGGCTGGAGCACATGCCCGGGCATCTGCATTTTCTGCAGCAGGACCATCACAGCCAGGTCCTGCGCGGCGGTGAGCCGCCAACGCGGCACTGGATTTCCGCGCAGGAACAATCCCCCGGTGCCGTACTGCTACAACAGTGGCACCACGGCCTGCGCCATATTGCCGGCGGCTGGGATCACCTGGCCTTTCTGCTCGGCCTGCTCCTGCTGGCCCGCGGTGCCGCACACCTAGCGGGGCTGGTAACCGGCTTCACTCTCGGTCACTCACTGGCATTGCTGCTGGCCATTATTCAGGGCTGGCGACCCGAAGCGCTGCTGGTGGAACTCACCATCGCCGCCAGCGTGCTGCTGGTGGGGATGCCGCAGACGTCGGCAGGCTCTCGCCTCAGCGCGCGGCTGATATGGATCGGCGTGCTGCTGCTGGTGGCCGCGCACAGCCCGGCCGCCTGGCTCCTGTGGCTGGGGCTCGCCATTCTCGGCCTGGTGCATCTGTCGGCGGCCCGCGTGCCCCCTGCGGGTGTCCACGAAAACGGACCGCGCGGAGAGCTGATCATGACGATTCTGCTGGCAGCGCTGTTCGGGCTGCTGCACGGCTTCGGGTTTGCCAGCGCGGTCCTTGCCGATGCGCAAGATGCGGCACAGCTCTGGGCCGTGCTGCTCGGGTTCAATCTGGGCGTGGAGACCGGCCAGCTGTTGTTGGTTATACCGGCTGCGCTGCTGCTCTGGCGAGCCCGACAACACGCTCAGCTGGCCGCCAGCACCATCCAGATGGCGGTGATGCTGGTCGGCAGCGTGGCCCTCGGCACCCTGCTGACCGGCGCATGAGGTGACTTAGAAGCCCAGAGCCAGACGCAGGTTGTAACTGGTGTTGTCGCCGGTCTGGTCCAGCTCGGCCGTGATCTTGAAGAGCGCCAGCGAGATCCGTACGCCGCCGTAGAACTTGTTGTCGCTGTTATCGACTTTGCTGTATTGCAAATTGCGCGGATCAGTACTGGCAAATTTGGGATCGGCGTTACTGAACACCCGCCCCACTCCCACATACGGCGTCAGAAACACGAAGCCCTTGGATACCGACACATCAATGCTGGCCGTATCGAAATCAAGCTCGTCAAGGCCGTTGATCTTGGTATAGCTGGCGCGCAAACCCACCGCCGGTGTCGCGATACCCCCCTCGGCCAGGGCGTAGCGCACCTCGGCTCCGAACAGGTTGACGTTGCTGCCCGGCACATCGGCAATGAACGCACCAACGTCGATCCCGAAAGGTAGGCCCTTGCCGGCGGCAATGGCAACAACGCCGAGATCATCAAACGACGACCCGGTCAGGTTGCGCCAGGCCTGGTCATTTTCGATGCCGGTGTAACTGGCGATCACACCGGCATGAAAACCGAGCGTGCCCAGGGGCTCGGCAGGCGCCAGGCCCTTGTATGAAAACGCGGCCTGCAGATCCTGCATCGCCAGCTCGAAATCCTGCTGGTTCCCGCCAAGACCCAGGCCGATGTCATCGGCCAGGACCGGTGTGGACGCCAGCGCGGCTGACATCACCAACGTGATGGCAACAAGCGGATGGCGACGGAGGGAGCGCGTATCGGTCATGGAAAACATCTGCCGTGAGAACGAATCAAGCCCGCATTCTATGCGCAGGCCGATGATCGCCGCGTGAAAGTCCTGTCAAATCACCGCGTCGAAAAAGCGCTGGGCGAAGGCGCGCACCTGCGTCAGCTCGCCATGGAAAAAGTGGCCGACACCCGGAGCAATCTGCAATTCATCGGGGGGGTGCGGGGTGGCGCGTGCGCGCCGTACGCTATCCGCGCAGTCCACGACCTCGTCGGCATCGCCATGGATCATCCACCAGCGGCCGCCGGGATCGGGCAGCGCCGTGTCGCCGGCATAGGCCAGTGGCGGGGCCACGGTCAGTACGCCCACCGCGCCCAGCGCCTGCGCCTGGGCCAGCGCCACATAGGAGCCGAAGGAAAATCCAGCGACGGCGAGCGGCAGTGGGGTGTCGGTCATGCGGGCAAAACGGGTGACCGCGGCGAAATCTTCCCCCTCGCCCCGACCGTCGTCATGGCGTCCGGCTGACCGTCCGACACCGCGAAAATTGAACCGCACGGCAATCCAGCCCGCGTCCAGCGCGGCGCGGGCGAGCATGTACACGACCTTGTTATCCATGGTGCCGCCGTACAGCGGGTGCGGATGCGCAATCACAGCCACGCCGCACGGGGTATCCGCCGGCCGCTCCACCCGCACCTCCAGCGACCCGGCGGGCCCGTCGATAAGGCCGTGGCCGGCACCGCCGGCGGGAAGCCGATCAACCACGCGCAGGCTCGGCGCCGGCATCGGGTAACGGGGCCGGCTCAGTCTCAGCGCGCGGGTCACTTACGGCATCGAGCTTGGGGTTGGTCCGTTTGCTGGACGGCCGCAGGTCTTCGGGTGGCACGTAGCTGATCACCACATCGCCAGCGCGGGGCCGCACCGGCGAACCTGGCGCATGGAGCGTCAGCTGCTTGCCGTTGCGCACGACGCCAATCAGCAGCGACTTGCCGGAAATATCCGCCAGGTAATTCTCCCAGTTGTACGCCTCGGTGATGCGGGTCTTGGAGAAGCCCCAGCCCTGCACCTGTCGCCGCCACAGGGCCTCGTAATGCGCATCCGACGCGATGGCCGCCATCCCGGTCAGCGGCTTAGCCACCCGGCGCCGGGCGGAACGCACATCGTCATCATCATCGGCATACAGCGGCAGCTGAAAGACACGCTCGCTGCCCAGTTCGGGCATGAAATGGCGGCAGGTCAGCGCGTTATAGGCATCGTTACTGGTTGCCGCGAGCACACAGCGGATGCCGGACAACTCCAGCGAACGCTGCACATCCTCGGACAGCACCTCGCCATACAGCACCGGGATGCCATCCAGCCGCGCCTCGCGCAGGCGATGCCAGGAGCTGTCTACCAGCACCACGGGCACCTGCAGTTCCTTCGAAAGCATTCGACACAACGCGCTGCTCCAGGGCGATGCGCCCACCACCAGAACGGTATTCGGCGGCACTGTCAGCCCGAGCCTGCGCGCCAGGGGACCGATGGTGAAGCCGTGGGCAATCACCGTCGCCAGCACCAGCACGAACACCAGCGGCGCGAGCAGCGCGGCATCCTCGTAGCCGGCGGCGACCATGTCCGGGCCAAACACGCCCGCCACCGCCGCGGCCACCACGCCGCGCGGGGCGATCCAGCCCAGCAGCACGCGATCCTGCCAGCGCAGATCCGTGCCGATGGTGGCCAGAAAAATGGCCAGCGGACGGACAATAATCATGACCGAGACGATCATCAGCACGGCTTTCCAGTCGAGCTGCTGCAGCAGCGCCGGGTCCAGATCCGCGGTGAGCATCACAAATACCGTGGACACCAGCACCAGCACCACGTACTCCTTGAAGCGGCGCAGTTCATCCATGTTGGGCAGGTCCGAATTTCCCATGACCAGGCCCATCACCGTGACCGCCGCCAGGCCGGCCTCATGCTCGATCTGGTTGGACAGCGTGAACACCACCAGGACTACGGCGAGCATCACCGGCGCTTTGAGAAACTCCGGCACCGCACCGGAATGGAATGCCCGCACCAGGATCCAGCCAGCCACGGCGCCAATCACGGCCGCGCTGCTCAGGGTTAGCAGCAGGGTCAGCGCAACAGACTCGCCCGCCGACGCATCGCGCAGCACAAAGAACTGAAACAGCAGCACCGCCAGCAACACCCCCACCGGGTCATTGATGATGCCTTCCCATTTGAGGTAGGCCGCCGTGCGCTTGTTGAGGTGCGCCTGGCGCAGCATCGGGATGATCACCGTCGGGCCGGTGACCACGATGATGGCGGCAAAAACCCAGGCCGTAGGCCAGCTCAGGTCACCAATCCCATGCGCCGCAAGTGCGCCAAGCAGCAGGCTGAACAGCACGGCCAGGGAGGTCAGCCGCTTGACTCCGCTCGCCGCGGTTTTCAGCTCGTGCCAGTGCAGCGACATCCCGCCTTCGAAGAGGATGATGGCCACGCATAGTGAAATGACCGGCCGGAACATGTCGCCCAGCGTGTCACTGGGGGTCACCCACCCCAGCGTCGGACCAAAGACGAAACCGGCCACGCAGAAGAGCACGATTGCCGGCAGGCGATAGCGCCAGGCCAGCCACTGCGAGGCCACGCCCAGCGCCAGAATCAGCACCAGTGCATTGGCGATATGAGTCGTTTGATCGTGCATGAACAACACGGAAAATGCGGTCGCGCAGTCTAACCCAGCTAGAATTCGGGCCCCTTTGCGCCCCCCGTTGCCATGCTGACCGACATCGGCGCCAACCTTGGCCATGACAGTTTCGCCGGCGATTTCGACGCGGTGCTGACCCGCGCCGCTGACGCCGGGGTCTCCCGCATCGTCCTGACCGGCAGCTGCCGCGCCTCCACCGACCATGCCGTCGATGCCGCCCGAAAATCACCGACCCAGGCCGCGTCACCACGGCTCTTTGCCACGGCGGGTCTGCACCCGCATCACGCGACGGACTGGAATGAGGACCTGGCCGGGCACTACCGGCAACTGGCGACACAACGGGCCGTCGTGGCCCTCGGCGAGGCGGGGTTGGACTACCACCGCAACTATTCGCCGCACGACGCCCAGCAGTCCGCATTTGCGGCTCAAATCGACCTGGCCATCGAGGCCGGATTGCCACTGTTTCTGCACCAGCGCGACGCGCATGCGGATTTCTTGCAGCTCCTCGATCCGGCGCTGACCCGCCTGCCCGGCGCCGTCGTGCACTGCTTCACTGGCACCCGCGCAGAGCTGGCGGACTACATAGCCCGCGATCTCTACGTCGGCATCACCGGGTGGATCTGTGACGAGCGTCGCGGGCTGCACCTCCTCGAGAGCGTCGTGGACATTCCGGATGATCGCCTGCTGATCGAAACCGACGCGCCGTATCTGCTGCCGCGCACGCTGCGGCCACGGCCCAAGTCCCGGCGCTGCGAGCCCGCCCATCTGCGCGAAGTCGCCCGGGTCATCGCCGCCGCGCGTGGCGTCAGCATCGAGGCGCTGGCGGCGCAGACCCGGGCCAATGCCGAACGGCTGTTTGGGCTAAGCGACTGAGCCGGCATACGGCCGTCGACGGCGGCACAATACCTGGCCCTCTGCTACGGCTTTGCCGATGAAACTCGCCACCTGGAATGTCAACTCGCTGAAGGCGCGTCTGGACCATGTGCAGCAATGGCTGGCCGAGGCCCAGCCCGACATTGTCGGCCTGCAGGAGACCAAAACCATCGACGAGAATTTCCCCCACGAGGCCATTGCCGAAACGGGATATCACGTCGTGCGCTACGGGCAGAAGAGCTACAACGGCGTGGCGCTGCTATCCCGGGAGACCGAGCCCGACGCCGTCTGGACGGGGCTGAGTGACGGTCAGGCCCGGGTGATTGCCGCCACCATCGGCAGCGTCCGGGTGGTGAACTGCTACGTCGTCAACGGCCAGTCGGTGGGCAGCGACAAATACGACTTCAAGCTGCGTTGGCTCGAGGAATTGCAGGCCCGCATCGCGCAGGAAATCCGCGAGCACCCCCACGTGGTCGTGATGGGTGACTTCAATATTGCACCCTTCCGCGAGGACACCCATGACCCGGACAAATGGGAGGGCCACATCCTCTGCTCGGATGCCGAACGCGCGGCCCTGCAGGGCTTGATGGACCTGGGCCTGGTTGACGCCTTTGATGCCGAGCGCGATGGCGACAACCGGTTCACCTGGTGGGATTACCGTGCCGCCGGGTTTCGTCGCAACCTCGGCCTGCGGATCGACCACATCCTGCTCAGCCCCGCGCTGCACACGCAGGTGCGCTCATGGGCGGTGGACAAGATCCCGCGCAAATGGGAGAAACCGTCGGATCACGCTCCGGTGATTGTGGAACTGGGCTGAGGCCGGCTGGCTTCGGCTCTGATCAGTCGCACCTCGCGCTGCGGGAACGGGATCTCGATACCCTTCTCGCGCAGGGCCTCAAAAATCAGCAGTAGCAGATCGCCGCCAACCCGATTACGGCCGTCATCGATGCCATCCATCCAGAACTCGATGAACATGTTGACGCCGGAGTCCCCGAAACTGTCAATTTCGCAATCGGGCCGCTCTTCCATCGGCACTTGCGGCCCGGAAATCACCTGCGGATGGCTGGCCACCACCTTACGCATTAACTCGCACAACGCGCGGATGTCGGTGGCGTAGGCCACCGAGAACTCCACGCGGTAGCGCTGCTTATGGTTCTGATGCGTCCAGTTGGTAAACGGCGTGGTGATGAAGGTGTCGTTCGGCACCAGGATGTCCTTGCCGTCAAACGACTCCAGCGTCGTGTATCGCAGCGTGAGTTCACGCACGTAGCCACATTGACCGTCGGTAATTTCCACGTAATCACCGACCGACAGTGAGCGATCGAAGAGGATGATCAGGCCCGAGACGAAATTGGAGGCAATGGATTGCAGACCGAACCCCAGGCCCACGCCCAGCGCCCCGCCGAACACCGCCAGCGCCGTGAGGTTGATGCCCATGACCTGCAACAGCAGCATCACGACCACGACGCCAAGCAGAATCTGGAACAGCTTGGCCACGACTTCGCGGCTGCGCAGGTCCAGCCGCTGCGCGCCTCGAATCGCGTTCATGCCGGCCGTGTTGGCCATCCAGCCGGCCCAGAACAGTAACGCGCCAAAGACCAGTACGCGTAGCAGGCCACTGACCGTCAGGTGCAGGTTGCCGACCTGGATCGACATGGCCGTCAGCGCCGTATTGATCGGGCTCAGCCAGCCCAGCATATGCAGTGAAATCAGTGGAAAAACCAGCAACCGCAGCATCGGCGCGGCAATGGGGCCGACCTGCAGATGACGGATGGTGCTCTCAATCAACCACAGCACATTCAGCAACAGCGCACCGCGCACCACACCGTCATGCCCCCAGAACAGCCGACACAGAGCCGCCGCGACCAGCAAGAACAGCAGCGTTAGCCAGGGACGCAACAGGCGCTCCCAACGTGTCAGCGCTCGCTGCAGGCGGCCATGGGGCGCTCCCAGCCGGCGCAGGCGGGACGAAATCAGCCAGCCCAACAGAGCGGCGGCAACGACTACCGCCACCTGCCAGTAGTAGCCGGGGTCGCTCAGCGCATTGCGGAGCGCGGCCAGCATCTCGGCGAACACAGCAGCGGCCTCAGCAGGTCACGCTGACACGTTCGCGCCGTGGGGCACGCGATCGGCAGGCGGGGCAGTACGGGGGATACGGCATTCGGGACATTCTCGGGAACGCGGGCGTGTAGCCCGATTCTGCCCGATACCGCGTCAGCTCACCCTGTCGACAAACCAGTACAGCGCGAGCACGGCCACCGCCAATGAACCGCCCACCCGCAGGTAGCGCCGATAAAAGGCCGTATGACGCAGCACGTACATCAGCGGGAGGATGCCGAGCACAATGGCCACCTGACCGAGTTCGACGCCCAGGTTGAAGGCCAGCAAGGCCACGACACGCTGATCCGTCGGCAGACCCAGATCCGCCAGCACGAAGGCGAACCCGAACCCGTGGATCAACCCGAAGCCCAAGGCCAGCAGCCATACGCGTCGCGTGACGACCGGCACGACGTTGTTTACGGCGGCGAACATAACCGACAGCGCAATCGCCGCTTCCACCCACATGACCGGCGCAGCGATCCAGCCCAGTACCGCCGCGCTGAGGGTCAGCGAGTGCGCGACGGTGAAGGCGGTCACGGTCAGCAGGACCTGCACCAATGCGGGCCGCAAGGACCCCACCGGTTGCCACCGTCGCTGCCGATAGACCAGCACGCTGGGCAGCAGCAACGCCAGCAGGAACAGGATGTGGTCGAGCCCGATCCAGATATGCCAGACGCCTTCGATCAGGTACGTCACCAGTGTCGCTATCAGCCCACCCGTCGCCTCTGGCAGAGCCTGCCAGTCAGCGCTTGCCGGCAGACGCCGCATCTGCTCACCTGCCGGCGACGTGGCCCGCAAGCGTAGGCGATGGTCGGGGTCCAGCGTGGCCAGGAAGGTGTAACGCAGGGTATCGGGCGGACGTTGCGGGTCTGCGCAGGTCAGCGCGCCGCGCAGATGAAGGTGCGTCTCGCCAAATCGGTCGATGAGCATCAAGGGCTGTGGGCGGGTGCCGCACGTGTTGCCGTCCTGACGCCATTGCAACCACGCTCCGGCGGCTTGCCACAGCGCCTCCTGATGCGCTCGCAGTTCGCCCCACTGCAGCTGACCATCACCGTTGGCGTCCAGATCGCGCGCCAGCACCAGATCTGCAAGCGGGATATCCCAGCTCCAGGTCGTGCTGACGGCATCCGTCTGCAGTTGCAGATAGCTTTCGCTCGGCCGATGGGCCTGCGCTGACACACAGAACAGCACCGCCAGTGCGCCGATCAGCGCCTGCCAGCCGGCCGCAGCCACCCGCCCCGAAGGCGCCGACATCATGGCGCCACCGTCGATGACAACAGCTGCTGGAGGAAGGCATCTTCCAGGCCTTGCGCCTGCTGCCAGCGGGCCAGCCGTTGCCGCTGATCCGCATCGCCCGCACGTGCGGCGGCCAGCGCCAGAACCCGGGCATCCGCCGGCTCACGCTGCTGCGCCCAGTTGCTTCGCGCGGCATCACGCGCGGCGGCGTTTTGCCCTAGAGCCAGCAGGCCGACTGCCCGGGCGCGCTGGTGCGCGCTGCCCGCCGCGGGCACAACATCATCCGTCATTGCCTCCGCCGACGATGCGGCCAGCACATACATGCGCTCATCAATACTGGCGGAATCCCCGCGCGCGAAGCGCCGGATCGATGCCCCATCCTGTTGCAGCCACCACCACTCCAGCGCCTGGAGACGCAGACCGAGATGCTGCGGAAACCGTTCGAGCAACACGGGCAGACGGGCGTCAAGCGCCACCGCATCGTCCGCGCGCACCGCCATGTCCACCCATTCGCTCCAGTACCAGATCTGCAATGCATCGGGCTGGGCCGGCAGCGTGGGACGCAAGTCGTCCAGTGCGCGCCGGCTCGCCTCAAGTTCGCCCTGCAGGCTGGCAATCGACAGAGCGCAGACCTCGGCCACCCAGGTCATCCCGTCTGTCGACAACGCCTGGCAGGCCTGCGCCGCTTCCGTGTAACGGCCCAGAACCCGCAGGATCACCGCGCGCGTCAGGTGCGCCTGCGCGTGCTGCGGGTCGGCCCGCAATACGCGGTCCAGGTCGGCCAGCGCACCGGCGAAGTCGTGCTGCGCCTGTTTCAGGGTGGCCCGAATCACAGCCGTCGACGGCGCGACGTCGTCTCGCGACCACCAGGGCTGCAGGACACCACGAGCATGGCCGAGGGTGCGTGGGTCACCGCTTTGTCGATGTTCGGCGAGCAGCAATCGCGCCAGCGCGACGGCCTGATTCTCGCTCAGTTGCCGCTCCGCAAGACCACGCAACATGGCGGCGTTACGGGGAATGTCGAGCAGTACTGCCGCATCGTCTTCCGGGATGTACGGTTGGGGCGTCGCACCGACGGACGTCAGCACGACGCACAACCCCAACAAAAAAAACCCCCGGCGGTAGGACCGGGGGTTGCGGCGGGGGAGACGCCTGTCAGCGGTTGACCGGAGCCGGCGCATTCGTTTCCGAGGTGTCGTTGAAGACGAAGGCACCGTCGTTGATGACAATCGGCTCATCCACTTCCGAAGTCTGCGACGCGATGGCCCGGACTTGCTCGGTAGAGCTCAGCGGCGCCATCGTCGGCGTCGGCGTCGGCGTCATGGTCGGCGCCACCGTGGGTGCCACCGTCGGCGCGGGCGTCGGCATGCCAGCGAGGTTGTCGTTATTGTCCGCACAGGCCATCAGCAACGTTGCCGAGGCCAATGCGAGCGGCAGAGCGAGTCGCATCATGAGCCACTCCCAGCCGCATCACTCGGCGAACCCGGGATCGGGTGATTCAGGTACGGGAATTCAGGCAAATACGCGGCCGGGTCAGGACGCGCGCCGTCGGTATAGCTCAGCTGGCGCGAGGCCAGCGAAGCCGGATCGACCTCCGCAGGAATCAGCACACCCATGGCGGCCCGCAGCGCGATGTCGACGACGTCGTCAATCGGGCGACGACCGTTCGGGAATCCCGCCAGATCGTTGGCCAGCACACCCAGGTCCATTTGCTCAGCCCGTGCCGTCGGCGCAACACCCGTGTTCAGCCGCAGCATTTCCGAAGGCACCGAGTTCGACCCGTCAACCAAGGTCAGGCCGTCCACCCCGGTGAGGAAGGCCGCGATCAGGTCCGTCCGCGGGAACACATCCGGTGCTTTGACGCCGGCGGCACCAAACAGAATTTCCAGCAGCTCCGGCAACGACGGCGTGAACACGTACTTGGCGAAGTTGGCCGCATCATTGGCCGGCTCGGAGGCGTTAAACAAATCCTTGTCCGGCAGACCAATGACCACCTCGTTCACCAGTGGCGAACCCAGGCGCGACACCTGCGTCCAGGCCCCGCCCTGCAACGCCGCACCCGTGGGCTGAGCGACGGTGCTGTTGCCATCGGTACGCTGCGGCGCCGGGTTCATCAGGCGGGCCTGGCGAACACTGGCCGTGGTCCAGCCGCCGATGATCGGGCTGTCGGCATCGCGTGTCAGGCAGCTGATCGGCAGCTCCAACGCCAGCGAGGTGATGTTCTTGTCGGCAATGATGTTTTGCTCGAGGCTGCGGGCGTCCTGCCCGGCAGGCCCCAGTTCCTCGACTGGCACCGCGATGTTGACGAGGTCAAAGGTCTCGCCCAGGTTGACGACGAAACCTTCCTGCCGCTGGCCAACGAACACCCGTCCCGAAGCGGAACAACCGGGGACCTGAATAGCGCGAACGAAGGTTGAGGCGTAGGCCGGGTAATCGGCAATCGACTTGTTACCGATGTGATCGACGGGTTTGGGGAAGCTGGTGCCGCCGTTCATGTCGGTGGCCGACTCACGTGTGCCAGAGCGCCGATCACCGCGGACCACGTCCACGGTGTAGGTTTCCACCACGTTGAGTGCCCCGGCGTCTGCAGCCGTAATCGGCCCGATGTTGGCCAGCGGTACCGGGACGGCGGTCTGGTTGCCCTCGGGCCCGATCATCAGCGACAGGCCCTTGACCTCCGTGTCGAAGCGGAATTGAAAGGTCAGGTCTTCCACTCCATCGCCGGTATTGTCGATGTGAATCTCGTACAGCGCTTCCGGGTCGAGGCTGAAATAGTTCGGGCCACCGTAGGCATCCTGCAGCGGCAGGTAGTTCGCAATCAGCGTGACCGAGTCTTCGCGACCCGGCTCATAACTGCGAAACATGTAGAAATCCGTTCCATCCACCTTGGGGCTGGTGGTGATAAACGGTGCCTCGCGGTGGCTGGACGCCTGCGCCAGCGACGCGACGCCAAAAAGAACAGCGGCCGATGTGGCGGCCAGAAGGGGACGATGAATCAAGGGGAGCTCCTCAGTAAAACCTGTAGTTACTCCGCCATTACGCGCGCCCCACGCAATCGGATGCACAACCCCTTGCGTTCGTCATGACGAGTACGTCCTGCGCGACTCCTGACGGCGGAACGGCGCGGAGTGTGGCCGTCGTCAGAATGCCGTTTCCAGCCGCGCGAAGAACGCTTCGGCCGTGACATGGTGATTCTGCGTGCCGGCATGGGCGATCTTGATCGCGCCCAGCAAGCTGGCAATCCGCCCGGTGCGCTCCCAGTCCAGGCCCTTCAACAGACCGTAGAGCAGGCCGGCGCGATAGGCGTCGCCGCATCCGGTGGGGTCAACGATGGCGTCGGGGCGCGCCGCCGGAATCTCGTGCACGCGACCCGCGGCGTGAATGCGCGAACCCTCACCCCCCCGGGTGACGACAAAAGCCTGTACACGCTCGGCCAGCGCCTCCACTGTCAAACCCGTGCGCTCGACAATCATCTGCGCCTCGTAATCGTTGACCGCGACCCACGTTGCCTGGTCAATGAACTGCAGCAGCTCCTCACCATTGAACATGGGTAGGCCCTGACCCGGGTCGAACAGGAAGGGAATGCCGGCCTGCGCGAATTCGCGGGCGTGCTGCAGCATCCCTTCGCGGCCATCCGGCGAAACGGTACCGAGGGTGACGGAGCCATCCGTCGGGATCGACTGCCGATGCGCCGCATTCATCGCCCCCGGGTGAAAGGCGGTGATCTGGTTGTCCTTGAGGTCGGTAGTGATGAACGCCTGAGCGGTAAAGGCCTCCTCGATCTCCAGCAGGCCGCTGCGGTCGATTCCGTGCGCCTGCCAGTGCGCGGCGTAGGGCGCGAAATCGGCACCGACCGTGGCCAGCGCACGCCCGGCGCCGCCCAGCAGGTGCAGGTTGTAGGCAATGTTCCCCGCACAACCGCCAAACTCGCGACGCAACTCCGGCACCAGAAAGGCCACATTCAGCATGTGCACTTTGTCGGGGAGAATCGAGTCCTTGAACTCGCCCGGGTACACCATGATGGTGTCGTACGCCATGGAACCGGTGATCAATGCGCTCATGCGGAACTGTCGTTGGGAATCAGGCGCGCAAGCCTAGCGCACTGTCCGCCCATGCCGCGTGCTGTCGACCCTGGTCACACCGCGCGGACCCTGCCCTTTGCTGCGTCAACAAGGACTTGGCGCAATTCATGCTTATCGTCAGCAACCGGCACGCTCGGCTTGCCACTGATCCCCGCGGGAGTTGCCAGATACGGCGATGCGCGGCACATTAATGCGGTGAGCTTGCGGCAACGACCGACAAGACAAACGACGTAACACATTCGACGGCCATGACCGTCGCTGGAGAACCATGAACAATTCAATTTTTGGCATGCGGCTGCAGCCGCTCGCATGGGGCTTGCTGTTGGGCGCCGCACCGGCCTTCGCCATTCAGGCGCCACCGGCCTTCGCCCCGCAACCCCTTTCCTTTATCGACAACATTCTGGCGGCCGAGCGCGTCGCCCCGGCCACGCATCAGCGCCGCGCGGCGCTGGATAACGGCTGGCGGGTGCGCTTCAACCATCACGGCACGCCGAAGATGCTGTTCAACGACAGCGGCCGGCTCAGCGGCCCGCAGTCGGGCGCGCCCGAAGCCATCGCGCGCAGCTTTCTGAAGGCCCAGGCCGCGCTCATGGGCATCACGACAGCCCAGGTTGACGGCATGGAAACCCTGCGTGTGTCGCCCCTGCACGAGTCCCCGCAATATCTGGAAATGCTGCAAGGCCGCGAGGTCAGCCGCACCGACGTTCCGCACGTGGTGCTACTACGGCAAACCTTTTCAGGCCTGCCCGCCGCCGGCCGCGAAGGCCTGGTCACCGTGGGCATTACCCGCGATGGCGCCGTGGCCTTTGTTGGCTCGACGCTCGCACGCGACAGTGAACTGAGCGCCACCG